>NZ_CP133269.1:4172500-4472500 GCF_030915525.1 Neobacillus sp. PS2-9 | reverse complement strand
TTAAGTGGTCATTAGGAATAGAAGTTTGGAAAGTGCCTCGTTCGCAGGTTTCCACTTCCTCAATTACATGTCTTGTTACGAGACTATTGGGGATAATCTCAATAACATGGGCTTTTTTGCTTAATAAAGGGATATCAAAGCTTTTTTCAGTAATGTCATGAAAACGGACTGAATTCCTTAGCAGCTCCGTTCCTGTTCCACTCTTATTTTCTGCCTTATTTAAAAATACTCCATTTTCAATGACTGGATTCCCATCCTTATATACATCAACAATCTTAATTTTCTCAAGGTCATCCATAAGAATAAAATCTGCTTTGTATCCGGGAGCAATGGCCCCTTTTTCAGCAAGCCCAAAGCACTCGGCGGCATTGATCGTCGCCATTTGAATAGCGGTAATGGGGGAGAGACCTGAGGAAATGGCCAGACGCACATTGTGATCAATACTGCCCTCACAAATCAAGTCATCTAAATGCTTATCATCTGTCACAAATAAACAGCGACGAGCATTCCGTTCATTCACGACGGGAATCAACTGCTGTAAATCCTTCGCCACGGTGCCTTCCCGAATCATTAGGTACATTCCTCTTGTTAGACGCTCTTTTGCTTCCGCCGCGGTAGTGCTCTCGTGATCTGTACGTATGCCAGCAGACATATACACATTCAGATCATTAGCCGTTAATCCGGCAGCATGACCGTCGATTTTTTTCCCGACTTGCTTACTATCACAGATTTTTGTAAGCATGTCAGGATCTGCATGTAATACGGCGGGGAAATTCATTACTTCTGCTAAACCGAGCACACGGGGATGATGATAAAAAGGTTTTAAATCGTCCGCTTTTAAAATGGCTCCTGCATGCTCGAATGCAGTGGCTGGCACACACGAAGGCAGCATAAAGTAAAAATCAAAAGGGAGGTTTTCGGAGGAATCTAGCATATATTGTATTCCTGCTGCACCGCACACATTGGCGATTTCATGAGGGTCGGCAATTACGGTGGTTACCCCGTGCTGAAGGAGAACTTTGGCAAATTCACTGGCAGTTACCATAGATGACTCTATATGAACATGGCCTTCGATGAAAGCAGGTGAAATATAACAGTCTTTAGCATCGATTGTATGGTTCCCTTCGTATTGTCCGATCCCTGCAAAATAGCCATCTACAATGGCGATATCTGCTTGGATAATTTCACCATTGAAAACATCTATTATTTTCCCATTTTTAATGACCGTATCTGCAGGCTCTTTCCCAGATGCAACAGAGATTCTCCTTGCTAACTGATTTCTCTCCATCATCAACATCCTTTTTTGAAAATAGGTTTTTGTTTGAAGTATAATAGGAATAATGAACGATTATGCCTATTTTGAGGAGGATTCTTATGAGCAAGCTTTTCGTCGATAAAGCGATTGAAATAACTACCCCTGCAGCAAAAGTATGGGAAGTCCTAACGATCAGTGATAAAAATGCTGAGTGGGCGAAAGAATTCTCAAGTGGCGGCCCAGAGTTTCACCTTGAATCGACTTGGGAACTGGGTAGTCCGGTCCTTTGGAAAGGCCAAGATGGGACTGTTATTGTGGAAGGTAATGTAACAGCTTTGGAGCCAAACAAGCTGCTCCGCTTTACGGTATTTGACGTTCGAAGTCCTGAGCGGCCTGCAGTGACAGAGGAAAACGGGATTACTTTTCGACTGATGGAGGAGGCAGGTAAGACAACCCTTCATATTTTACAAGGGGATTTCTCTGTGATGACGGATGGGGAAAAATATCGAGATTTAAGTGCGGATATTTGGGACAAGGTACTGCCAAAGGTAAAAGAGATGGCGGAGCAAACTAACTAAGCTCCTATTAAAAATTAAAATTTATTTGAGCTAGGACATTTTCCACCTAGCTCTTTTTGATATGATAAAATCTTAGTAAAAGCACGTACGAGGAGACTATTCTAAATGAATATTATAGATTTACACTGTGACGCATTAATGAAACTTCAAGAAGCCAAAGGGGCCCTTCGATTTGCAGATGCACCGGAATTACAAACCAATAAAGCCCGATTACAGCAAGGACAAATAAAGGTTCAGTGCTTTGCTATTTTTATAGAACCCGAAATTAAAGGAGACCAGAAATTTCAGGTGGCACTTGAACAAATTGATTATTTTTACAAAGAAGTGCTGGGAAGAAACCCGGACATGGTACATATCAAGGAATGGTCTGATTTTGACCGCTTAAAAATTGGCCAAATTGGAGCCATGCTGACACTCGAAGGGGTAGACGCCATTGGCAACGATTTAGCCAAACTGCATATTCTTTACAGGTTAGGGGTCCGGTCAGTAGGGCTGACCTGGAATCAGGCAAACCTAGCAGCAGATGGAGCAGGAGAACCGCGCGGAGCGGGACTGACTCTTTTTGGAAAAGAAATCGTTGAGTTTAATAACGAGCATCAGATCCTTACAGATGTTTCCCATTTAAGTGATAAGGGGATATGGGAGGTCATTGAGCTGGCCAAGTATCCAATTGCGAGCCATTCTAATGCAAGAGCACTTTGCCATCACCCACGTAACTTAACAGATGAACAGGCGAAAGCGATGTTTACCAAGGGCGGACTAATCCATGTTGTGTACCATCCACCGTTTGTAAAAGAATCTGGTGAGGTAAAAATAACTGACCTAGTAAAGCATATTGATCATTTTTGCTCGTTGGGCGGGGTGAAACAGATTGGTTTAGGCTCCGATTTTGATGGAATCTCTACGTTTATTACCAACCTAGAAGATGCCTCTAAGAGCCAAAATCTGATTAATGAACTATTAAAGCATTATACAGAGGACGAAGTGAAAGGCTTTGCTTATGAAAACTTCCTTAACCACCGCCCAGGGATTAAGTGATGAAGGTAAGGGAGGCTGGCATGACTGTTGGGAAACTGCCAACGGGTGTAAAAAACTGCATTACTGATGTAGAAGGAGTCCTAGTTGGTCATGTGACGTTGGATTACCCGCTTGAAGAGAGTGGAGCCGAATATGCCTGTACGGGAGTAACAGCTATTTTACCGCATAACGGAAATTTGTTTAAGGAAAAGGTAACGGCAGCAAGTTACGTCATTAATGGTTTTGGGAAAACGACTGGACTTGTGCAGGTGAATGAATTAGGTGTCCTCGAATCGCCCATTATGTTAACGAATACCTTTTCAGTACCTGCTGTAACGCAGGGAGTGCTGGAGTACATGCTTAGTGAGAATCCTGAAATTGGCGACACCACAGGGACCATAAACATTGTGGTTGGTGAATGCAATGATAGCTACCTGAATTCTATAAGGCGTTTTCCAGTGAAACCGGAGCATGCGGTCAATGCCATCAAGAATGCAACTATCAATCAGGCAGTAGAAGGAGCAGTTGGAGCAGGGAAGGGCATGGTGTGCTTTGGCTACAAAGGAGGAATTGGTTCGTCCTCCCGTATCGTTGAAGAGTACACGGTCGGATGCCTTGTTTTAAGTAACTTTGGAAAAAAAGAAGAGCTACAGAGTTATCGCTATGCTGGCGGAGAAGGAGTATCTGAAACTTCGGATGGTTCCATTATCATTATATTGGCCACAGATGCTCCGCTAAGTGACCGGCAATTACAACGGCTAGCCAAACGCTGCGGGATTGGTCTTGGTCGTACAGGCAGTCATTTTAGTCATGGCAGTGGTGATATTGTCATTGCTTTTTCAACGGCTCAAAAAATAGCTCACTTTTCAGAGAATGTTCTTGAAACCCGAGTCCAGCTTCGTGAGGAACATCCGATTATGAATCAACTATTTATGGCTGTTGCCGAGGCTGCAGAGGAAGCCATTCTAAATTCACTGTCTCAAGCTGTCACTACAAAAGGGAGATTGGGACGAATGGTCAATCAGGTTAATTTTTCAATAGAGGAGTAGTAACTTTGTATCTTACTATAAAGGAAACAGCAGAATATCTAGAGATGCCAGAGGCCAACGTTAAAGGTCTCATTCAACAAAAGAAAATACGTGCCGTTTTTGATGGGGAGCAGTACCTGATCAACAAAGACCAGTTCAGCACCCATCTAAAACAATTGGAAAAATACAGGGAGCTAATCGAAGAAATCCTAAACGAACCCATCCCAGAAAGCATCGACGTCAAAGACGAGGATTAGGTGTCAGGCACCATCCATGGACACTGTCCGTCTTGAGAGGACAATTTTGTTATTAATGAGGTGGTAGGTTGAGTAATATTTTTCTTAAGAGAGTTTATGAACCGTATGATGATATGGATGGCTGTCGGATATTAATTGACCGGTTGTGGCCTAGGGGGATATCTAAAGAGAGTGCGAGATTGTCGTTTTGGTTTAAGGATATCGCTCCAAGCAATGAGCTGCGGAAATGGTTCTGTCATAAGCCAGAACTGTTTGATGAGTTTCGAAAGCAATACCTAAATGAACTGCGTAGCGATGAACAAAAGCTGCAGATGATTGAGCAAATCATTGATTTGAGTACGAAAGATAGGGTTACACTTCTGTATGGTGCAAAGGATCCTGTTTATAATCATGGAGTAGTTTTGTACGAAGAATTAATGAGGATTGCAGACCAGAAAAATTGAAAGAATAAACCAAATGGAGCTGACACATATAAAATGGTCAGCCCTTTTAATTTTTTATTATATGACGTACAAAAACACAGAGAAGAAATGTGCCAGGCTTCCTAGTAAAATGAAAATATGAAAGATCTCATGAAATCCTAGGTATTTTGTTTCTAAGAACTTCGGTTTTGCCCCGTATATGACCCCACCGATTGTATAAAAAATCCCCCCGAGAATTAGTAATAATAACCCCATTGGGTTTAAGCTACCTGTTAGCGGAGAAAAAACAAAAACAATCATCCAGCCCATGGCAATATACAATGCAGTAGAAATCCAGCGCGGGCAAGTAAACCACACCATTTTAAAAACAACCCCACTAATCGCAACACTCGAGATAATCGAAAATAGAATGGCGCCAGTTTTTCCGTTCAAACTGATAAAACAGAAAGGGGTATATGTTCCAGCAATCAGTACAAATATCATTGAGTGGTCGAGCCGTCTCAAAAAAGCAATTACTTTGTCATGAGCAATAACCATATGATAGGTGGCCGAAGCGGAATAAAGCAGGATCATGCTAACCCCAAAGATAATGACTGCTGTAATAGCCAGTGGGGAGGGATTCGTCATTGCGGTTTTGATGACCATTGCGAGGAGCCCAACAAAGGCTAAAACTGCTCCAGCTAAGTGAGTCAGTCCATTAATGGGTTCACGAATATAATTGTTCATATATTAATTCCTCCTAACATAACATGTAGTTTTAATAACTACTTATAATGATACTTATGTAACTACACCTAGTCAACAACTATTTGTTTATGTATAATGAAAATATAATGAAGATGAGCGGGGTTTTTGGAATGGAACATATTAACCAAATTATTAACCAACTTGGCTTAGAGACGAACTTAACTTTGGATGAGATTCCAAAGATTGATTTATATATGGACCAGGTCATTCAATTATTTGAAAGTAAATTTAACGAAACAAAACGGAATGAGGACGAAAAGGTTCTCACCAAAACAATGATCAATAACTATGCAAAAGGGAAGTTAATTTTTCCAATTCAAAATAAGAAATATTCCAAAGAGCATCTGATTCTAATTAGTTTGATTTACCAGTTAAAAGGGGCACTTTCAATCAATGATATTAAGGTAACCCTTGACGGGATTAATAAGATGATTGTAAAAGAAGAGTTGGATGTTGAATCTTTTTATACAAGCTATCTTCATTTAACCAGCCAGAACGCAGTTGATTTTAAAGAGGACATCGAGCAAAGGGTAATGGAAGTAAAAGGAGAAATTACGTCGTTACAGAGTGAGGATTCTCCTTATCTGGAACAAGTGTTGATGATTTCTTCGCTAGTTCACATGAGTAATTTATACCGGAGAGTGGCAGAAAAGCTTGTCGATGAATTAGAGGTTGAAAAAAGGCATAAGAAATGACGTGTACAATGGGTACACGTCATTTTATTTATTTAATCTCTTTCACTCATAAATAGATTATTCCTTGTTATTGGTCATAGTACTTTCACCATTAACTGGGTGCGGCTGGCCGTAGCCTTCAACATTACCCGCATGCTCTCTGTGATATTCTGATCCGGAGCCTTGACGATTATTTTTAGCCTGTTGCTTCTCATTTGCATTCGATTGATGTGACAAAATTTTCACCTCCTAAACACATCTTAGAATGCTTATTATTTGTTTATTTATTCAAAGGCTGTAAAACTTTGATATTTTCCAGCTTGATAGAATTAGCAGGATTCTCGCCACCATAAACTTTTATATTTGATCCAGCATGAGTAAAATCCTTAAACGAAATGTTATTTAGAAGCACATTTCGAGCACGGTATTGAACAGCTATTACCGGATTTCCTTGATAGTCGTAATTAGCTTCTCCGATTAAAGTAAAATGGTTAATCACCACATTTTTATAAGCAGAAATCACCATGCCGCGGGGTGTGGAATCTTCGTATAACGTTGAAAAAACAGGTGCAATGGCAGCAAGATTCAATGCCAAAATGTTAAAAGCAGTCAGTGATTCAGCATCGGAAGCTTTATGGTGACCGATATGACGGAAGTTAAAGGAACGGTTATCATTGACAGAGATATGACCCGCGATTACCACATTTGAGGCTGCTGAGGAATTTTGATGGGCTTTAATTTCTACACCGCCAAAGCATCTAGCAGATGAATTATTCACTAACAGCACATTTCTTGATCCGTCATCCACTTCAATTCCATTTGAATTGGAATAGCCTTTTTGGTGGGCTCGTCCACTCGGGTCGCACATATGCGAATGAGAAATCCAAATATAATCACTATGATGAGTGGTGATTCCGTCATCACCAAAGCCATAGCCAGTAACATTGTCTAGCCAAACGTACTTACTGCCGCCACGTGCACGGTATCCATCACCGGCGTAATTGTAAAGGGTGGAGGAGATATCAAAGCAATGAAGTCCAGGATTGATTCCTTCTACATCCTTTACCCAACCATAGGTCACATTTGCGTATGTTAAGCAGCTCGAATGGTTCCCCCATGTACTTGTTTTTGTTGCTTCCCCGAGCCTTTCAACATTCCAGTCTAAGCTTAAGCCCTTAATGAAAAGATGATGGTTGCCCCGCCAATGGTTAGCGTTGGTTACTAGTCTTGTACCTTTTGAAGCCTGTTGATTGAGCTTAATCGTAGTAACTCCTTTACCGGAACCCTCAAGCCATGTCCATGAGGGCAGTTTGAGCCCTTTTGTCAGAAAAACTCCAGGTGGGACAATGACTTTTACCCGTCCATTACCAATTGCTTTTTGAAAAGCAGCACTGCAATCTGTGATACCGTCCCCAACTGCACCAAAATCCATGACATTTACTTCACGGGTTATCTGCTTTTTCAATCGCATGTATTCTGTATCAAGCGTATCCTTCCAATCTGGGAATACCATTCCTTCATCATCAACTAAGATTCTCGTTGGTTTTAAAAGACGTGAAGGTTTTGCTAGTAGACGAAATAAGCCTTCTGTTACATTTTTAAAAAAGGGTGACGGTTGGAAAGGTTTCTTAGTAGCTATAGGGGCAACCGCTTCGTTTAAAAGCTGATCAAATAATTCTTCTGTTTCGCTGACCGCCTGCTTAATATCCAGTTGTATTCCTGTGATTTGTGCAAGCATCTCACCATTATTTCGAGGGTCGTGCGATTTGTCTAGGGAAATCATTCCTCTCACTCCTAAAGAAATCCATATTCATTAGTATACCCTCTGAGAAAAAAATCAAATGTATATATTGTTCTTCAGGTCAAAGAGAGAATCTGAATTTTTTGTGAACTAGGGGGTTCGGCATAGGGAAATCACGCTAATTGGTTTAGGATGGGTATTGAGGAGAATCATCTTCTTGAGAAGAGAAAGGAGGTCTCAAAATGAAAAAGCGTGAAATGATATATCATCGCCCCATTAGCATTCTGGTCCTCATTATCATCATTTTTTCAATTATAGCAACATCTTACGCAATCTTTTCAAGTCAAGGCCCTGGTACGTACGAATACAAGTCCATATTTGGAGAAACTATCAATATTTATGGAAAGGGACTATATCAGCATGATTCCGCGGCCATGGCAATTCAAGCGATTGCACAGGACATCGTTACCTTGATTGTAGGGGTTCCTTTATTGTTCATTTCCATTTTCTTGGCTTGGAAAGGGCTCTTTAGAGGCAAATTACTCCTGTCAGGAACCCTAGGGTATTTTTTATACACCTATGCTTCCTATTCCTTTCTATCCATGTATAACTCGATGTTTCTCATTTATGTGATGATTATGTCAGCAAGTTTTTTTGCCTTTATCCTATCGTTGATGTCGTTTGACATTTTAACCGTCCCTCTATATTTTCATGATAAACTTCCAGTAAAATTTATTGGTAGCATCTTGATTGCTATTGCTTGTATGTTTGGGTTTATGTGGGTCGGAAAAATAGTTCCACCACTATTCAGCCAGACTCCTCCAAAAGGAATTGACCAATATACAACTCTTGTCATTCAGGCATTAGACTTAGGATTAGTTGTTCCAACAGGCATATTGGCGGGCGTTCTATTAATCAAACGAAAACCGTTTGGCTACCTATTAGCTTCTATCATAACAATCAAGGAACTTACCCTACTTACAGCTCTTTCAGCAATGATCATCCTACAAAGGTACAACGGAATAGAAGTCAGCCCAGTGGAGTTGGAACTGATTCTACTACTCAATATCATCATCATCTATATCATGTTTCTCATTTTGAAAAATGTTAAAGAGGTGTCAGGTACCAATCGTGGACAAATGTCCGTCTAAAGTGGACGTTAATTTTAATTGAAAGCCCTTCCATTTTTGATTATGGAGGGCTTTTGTTTTTGAAATTATGGTGGCTTAAATTTTTTGTTCAATCATTCACAAAATTATTCACTTCAGATGATCAGTCCAGCGACTAGTAGAGAAATCGGAAACAAACTGACGAATACGATCCGTGCGAAACTTACTTTGCCGTATAAAACGACTGTACCTATCTGATTGTCCCATGTGGACCTTCCATTTTTTCTAAGATCGAAATAGGAAAAATAAAAGCAAATGAAATTTATTAAGGGGATTCCAAACCCCATTCCGGCTGCTGTTACAAAGATACTTCGCTTAAGAGCCGTAAAAAAGTCAATATGTTCGCCATTGACCATTCGCAGCCTTGCATGAAGTATGGTCTTACCTAAGGTATTTCCAAAAATAGAGAGAATGGAGGCCTCTACTAAAATATAGAGAACCAGACTGAACATAAAAATGGCGATGCCTGAAGATTCAACGATAAATCTTGGAGAAAAGACGGATACCAATGTAATGAGAAACAATGAAAACAAGGAAAGATCAAAAAATCGTGCCAGGTAACGGACAATCGGTCTTCCATTGGGATACGTGTCTTTTTTGACTTCCTCCCAGTCACCGGCTAAGGTACTACGTGGAGTTTCTTCCTTCATTCTTGAATTCACCATAGAGTCAGGAAATAGGTTAAGGCTTTTCACCATTTGCCAACCTTCTAATTCCTTTGTCCATATAAACGATTCTGCTGTTAAAATACCTTGTTCCAACAATTTTTTTAATTCAAATGTACCTACAGGTCCCTGTTGTTGATGATCTCGAATGTAAAACCATGCATTTCCTTCTGACGGTTCCATTTTATCACCTCAATTAGGTAAATTATACCACGTGAGGTTTGAGGTGGAATTTATTAGGGGAATACAAGTATGAACAGTTTTTGACAATTTCAGGTCGAGGGATAATTTTTTATAAAGGAAAAATACTAACAAATGTTCGGAGGTGGAATCAATGGAACAACAGGATTTTGAAAAGATTTATCAAGAATATAAGCAGCAAAGTGAACAAGAAGCCATGCTCGAGGCAAATCTGAGTAATTCTGATGGTAAGGAAGCGTTTGTTGCCGTTAGAAAAAATGAGGATGGAGATATTATTGCTTTTAAAACAAATACTGGTCGAGAATTGGACTATGTAACAGCCTTGGATGAAGCGAAGGCTGGAAAAGTGGCGCACGTTGATGTCTTTCATAAATATGGTAGAGATATTATCCGAAGTGAACCTGATGGTATCAAGGAAAACAATCTCGATCAGTTACCTGAATTTTAGAGTAAGTGAAAGAATGAAAGGGGAATCCCATGCATTGGTATGAAAAGTTGAATCAATATTTTCCTCTCGAAGAGATGAAATCACGAGAGCACATGGAGACCCTGCTGAAAGAACGTTCCGAAATCTATCATAAAGATGAAGGGCCTAATCATGTCTTGATGTATGTTGAACTAGATAATTTTATTTTTATCGATTATTTATTTGTATCCAAAAATGCCCGCGGTGAGGGACTAGGACATAAACTATTGGAAAAGTTGAAACAGAAAAGAAAGCCAATCATCCTTGAAGTAGAACCAGTTAATTATGGGGATACCGATACTGAAAAAAGGCTCCATTTTTATAAGCGGGAAAAATTCGAGCATGCTGTGTCGATTGGTTATGAGAGAAGGTCTTTGGCAACAAATGAAATTAACAGGATGGAAATCCTGTACTGGGCACCAAATGATGAGTCAGAAGAAATGATTTTTGAAGCGATGAAAAAAACATATGACATGATCCACACCTATAAGGATAAGCATTTCTATGGTGAGTCGTACCAGCCGGTGGAGGATGTACTTTCCTTTGATGAGGAATCGGATAATAAAAATATTTTAGATAAGCTTTGAGATTAGTGCTTTGCTCCAGAATGGAGTGAAGCTTTTTTTAAATGTAATAAAAGATAAAATTTTGCAGCCATAGTCCTGTGTAGTTTGGTATTTTATGTCTCGATCCAATGGAAAGAAGCCTGACCGGTAAATAGAAGAAGGTTCTAATGCCCGAGCTAAGAAAAAAAGAGCGCGACCGGTAAATAGGGGAAGGTTCTAATGCCCGAGCAAAGGGAAAAAGAGCACGATCGGTAAATAGGGGAAGGTTCTAATGCCCGAGCTAAGAAAAAAAGTGCGCTAGCGGTAAATTGAAGGAGTTTCTAATGCCCGTGGTAAAGGAAAAAGAGCGCGACAGGTAAATAGGGGAAGTTTCTAATGCCCGTGGTAAAGGAAAGGAGCGCGATCGGTAAATAGAAGAAGTTTCTAATGCCCGTGGTAAAGGAAAAGAGAGCGACCGGTAAATAGAAGGAGTTTCTAATGCCCGTGGTAAAGGAAAAGAGAGCGACCGGTAAATAGAAGAAGGTTCTAATGCCCGTGGTAAAGGAAAAAGAGAGCGACTGGTAAATAGGGGAAGGTTCTTATGCCCATGGTAGTGGAAAAAGCTCTCGACCGGTAAATAGAAGGAGTTTCTAATGCCCGAGCAAAGAGAAAAAGAGCACGACCAGTAAATGGAGTCAGATTAATGCCCATTACAAGGTTGACTGGCTACTAAAGGATAAGGACTTTTGTACTCTTAAGTGCGACAAGGTCTTTCTATGCTCCGCTAAATCAACCCGTCTTTTTAATTGGATGACCAAGGAGCTTGTGCTTTTCTTAGTGGAGTAAAGAAAAATGAGCTTGTTTTCCAAGCTCATTTCAACTTATCTTTCTAATTCATATTGCTTGATTTTATCCTCATAGGTTAAAGTAACCCCAATCTCATCCCAACCGTTAAGAAGCATTTGTTTAGGATACGGAGCGATATCAAAAGTCATCTCGAATCCCGAGTTGTCAAACACTCTTTGTTCCTCAAGATTGACTGTTAGCTTGTAGCCCTCGGCTTCAGCGTTTTTCATAATGGTTTGTACCTGTGATTCACTTGCTTGAACGGCTAGAATTCCATTTTTTACACAGTTATTTTTAAAAATATCGGCGTAGCTTGGTGCGATGATTACCTTAAAGCCAAAATCCTGCACGGCCCATGGTGCATGCTCACGGGATGAGCCGCAACCGAAGTTCTCACCAGCAACCAAGATGGAGGCACCCTGATATTTTGGCAGATTCAAAGGGAAATCAGGCCGTAAATTGCCCGCATCATCAAAGCGCCAATGATAAAAGAGGTATTGACCAAAGCCACTGCGTTCAATTCGCTTCAAAAATTGCTTCGGAATAATTTGATCTGTATCTACATTAGGCCTGTTTAATGGGCAAACAAGTCCTTGGTGAATGCGTAGTGGTTCCATATGCTACATAACCTCCTGAGCAGTGAATTGACGGACATCAACAAAATGACCTGCAACTGCAGCAGCTGCAGCCATTTCTGGACTGACCAAATGGGTCCGTGCGCCATTTCCTTGTCGCCCTTCAAAGTTTCGGTTAGAAGTGGAGGCACAGCGCTCGCCTGCCGGAACGATATCATCATTCATTGCTAAACACATACTGCAGCCGGCCTCTCGCCATTCAAAGCCTGCCTCTTTAAAGATGACATCCAAGCCTTCCTTCTCTGCAGCCAGTTTTATACTAAACGAACCGGGTACCACGATAGCGGTAACAGAAGGGCTAACCTTTCTGCCGCGCAAGACTTCAGCTGCTTTTCGTAAGTCGCTTAACCTGGAGTTTGTACACGAACCAATGAAAACATGGTCAATTTTAACGTTGGAGATAGGTTCTCCAGCCGTAAGTCCCATATATTCAAGAGCCCGGTTAATTTCGTCCTGCTCGCTTGGTCTATCAACATCATCTGGGCTTGGAACGTTAGCTGTAACAGGAATGCACATGCCAGGGTTTGTTCCCCACGTCACCTGTGGCTCGACTTCCGCTGCATCAATTTCAACCACAGCATCATAAGCTGCGCCTTCGTCTGTCGCAAGTGATTGCCACTTAGCAACAGCTTCTTCAAATGCTTCTCCTTGTGGCACATGGCGGCGTCCGCGTAAATACTCAAACGTAGTTTCATCAGGAGTGATCAGACCCGCTCTCGCACCAGCCTCAATTGACATATTGCAGACAGTCATTCGCTCTTCCATGGATAAGGAGCGAATCGCTTCACCTGTGTATTCCATCACATAACCCGTTCCAAATTGGACGCCGAACTTGCCGATGATGGCTAGAATGAGGTCCTTTGCTGTTACACCAATCCCAAGTTTGCCGTTTACTTTTACATTAAGAGTTTTTGGCGGTGCCTGCCAAAGCGTTTGAGTGGCAAGTACATGTTCTACTTCACTTGTACCAATTCCAAAGGCAAGGGCTCCAAATGCACCATGTGTAGAGGTGTGACTATCCCCGCAAACAATCGTTTTTCCAGGCTGGGTGAGGCCAAGCTCAGGACCAATGACATGGACAATACCATTATCGGGATGATGAATATCAGCAAGTGTAATACCGAATTCCTGACAGTTTTCCTGTAAGGTATCGATTTGCTTTTTAGAGATTGGGTCATTAATGACAAGACGTTGTCGGGTAGGAACATTATGGTCCATCGTTGCGTAAGTAAGATCCGGACGGCGGACTTTACGTCCATTTATTCGTAAGCCCTCAAATGCTTGAGGAGAGGTCACTTCATGTACGAGGTGTAAATCGATATATAATAAATCCGGTTTTCCTTCCTCTTGATGGACTACATGCTGTTCCCAAATTTTTTGGATAATATTTTTTGGTGTTTGCATAGCTTCCTTCCTCACGTTCATAGATTTTTGCTATTGAAAAATTTGCAGGAAATCCGCCAGGCAATTGTTAAAGAACAAGCCTGACGGATTCTGATTCACCTATTAAAAATAACAGCTGGCGATACACTTGGATGCGTTTTGCGATTTAATGTAATCTACAATCAGTTTTGTCATTTCTACTGTTCCTACAAGGCGCCCATCTGTCACTTGGAGATCCCCCGTATGGAAGCCAGCATCAAGTACAGACTGAACCGCGTCTTCAATGACCTTCGCTTCATCATCCAATTGGAAGGAATAACGTAGCATGAGAGCAGCTGATAAAATCATCGCAACTGGATTAGCCACTCCTTTTCCAGCGATATCAGGTGCGGAGCCATGAACAGGTTCATAAAGGCCCACCCCATCTTCACGTAAGCTGGCAGATGGAAGCATGCCGAGCGAACCGGTTAGGACGGATGCTTCATCACTTAAGATGTCTCCGAATAGATTCTCAGTAACGATGACGTCAAAGTGAGTCGGGCTTGTAATCAATTTCATTGCAGCTGCATCAACTAACACATGTTCAACTGCAACATCCGGATATTGAGCCTTTTTCTCCTCGACCACTTCGCGCCATAACTTACTTGATTCAAGGACATTTGCCTTGTCAACAGAAGTTAAGTGACCGCGCCGCTGCTGGGCAGCTTGGAAGCCTTTATCTACAATTCTTTCAATCTCTTTACGTGTGTAAGCAAGTGTGTCTACTACTGCGTTTCCGTTGTCACGGCGTTCACTTGGTGTCCCGAAGTAAAGGCCGCCAGTTAATTCACGTACAATAAGGAGGTCGCTGCCAGATACTACTTCTTCCTTTAATGGTGATGCATGGAGGAGATTTTTAAATCCCTTGATTGGCCGTAAGTTTGCATATAAATCAAGGGCCTTTCGAATGCCAAGCAAGCCACGTTCTGGTCGTAGATGGGAAGGGTTCTGATCCCATTTAGGCCCACCTACTGCTCCAAGTAGTACAGCATCTGCCTGTTTACAGGCATCAACAGTTGATTCTGGAAGGGGAGTGCCGTAAAGATCAATGGCTGCTCCTCCGATTTCATGAGTCTCAAAGCTGAATGAATGATTATATTCTTCTGCTAAGGCACTTAATACTTCTCTTGCTGAATGAATGACTTCCTTACCGATTCCATCACCAGGAAGTAAGACAATATGTTTTTTCATTAGAGCAACCTCCTCAATTTTTGTAAGATAAGGGCATTGAAATACACCCTAGCTTTTAAGAAAAAGCTTTGTTAAAATGGCCTGTTGATTTCCGCTCCAGGCACTTCGCTTTCCGTGGGTGTTTCGGCGAGCCTCCTCGGCGCTTGCGCCTGCGGGGTCTCCCCTGAACCATACTCCCACAGGAGTCTTCGTGCCTTCCACTCCTATCAACAGGGTTTAAAAGTCAACATTGTTCCTTAACATAGCTTAAGAAATAGCTGTTTCTTTCACTAATGCTTTGTGGGTATAAAATACACGGTTGACTGCGTTTAAGAATGACTTGGCTGATGCTTCTAAGACGTCCTGTGCTGAGCCGCGGCCGCTGACTTTGGTACCGTTAACGGTCATTTTCACGTGAACTTCTGCTAGGGCATCGCGGCCTTGGCCAACTGAACTCAATCTAAAATCAGTAAGATGAATTTCTTCTTTAATGAGGGCTTCTAATGTGTTCATTAGCGCCTCAACACTTCCTGACCCTGTACGCGCGGTTTCTACACGGATTCCTTCTGGAGTAGTTAACGCTACCGTCGCAGTAGGGAGATTGGCTGAACCGTATTGTACTTGGAAAGCAACAAGCTCGTATTTTTTCACATCTACTGATGTTGTTTGGATATCAGTTAAAATTGTAAATAAATCCTCGTCCGTTACTTCTTTTTTTCGGTCGGTTAATTGTTTAAAAGCAGTGAAGGCTTCACCTAGTTTTTCAGGAGAAAGGGTATAGCCCATTTGCTCAATTTTGTCTTTAAATGCATGTCTGCCGGAGTGTTTTCCAAGGACTAAATCATTGGATTTAACCCCAACTAATTCAGGTGTAATAATTTCATAGGTTAAGGTGTTTTTTAACACGCCATCCTGGTGAATTCCTGACTCATGGGCGAAGGCATTTTTTCCAACAACCGCTTTGTTAGGAGGAACCAACATGCCTGTAAAGCGGCTGACAAGATCGCTCGTACGTTTGATTTCTTTTAATACTAGATTCGTTGTGTAAGGATACTTATCTTTTCGGATGTTTAAGGCTACAGCAATCTCCTCTAGAGAAGCGTTACCAGCCCGTTCACCAATTCCGTTAATCGTGCCCTCTACTTGGGTCACTCCATTCTCTATGGCAGCAAGGCTATTAGCTACCGCCATACCTAGGTCATCGTGACAGTGACAGGATAGGGCTACTTTATGAATATTAGGTACGTTTTCTCTAATGTAGCGGAACATGCGACCATATTCTTCCGGTGTGGTATAACCAACTGTATCTGGAAGGTTGATGACGGTTGCTCCTGCATCGATAACCTTAGTAATAATCTGAACGAGAAAATCAAGGTCAGAGCGGGAAGCATCCTCTGCAGACCATTCTATCTGCGGGAATCTTTGGCGTGCATATGCGACCATATCGACCGCCGTTTGTGTCACTTGTTCCGGTGTCTTCATTAATTTATATTTCATATGGATAGGGGAGGTAGCAAGAAACACATGCAATCTTGGCTCAGCTGCATCTTTTAAGGCATCCCACGCAATGTCAATGTCTGATTTTGTCGCGCGTGCCAAGCCTGTGACGGATGCGTTTTTAATTGTTTGGGCAATCGCTCGTACTGCTTCAAAATCTCCTTGTGAGGAAGCCGGGAAGCCGGCCTCCATAATATCTACACCAAATCGTTCAAGCTGTCTCGCAATTTCTAACTTTTCGAGCTGGTTTAAATTCACACCTGGGGACTGCTCACCATCGCGTAAGGTTGTATCAAAGATGTTAACGTGAACCATTTACCACCACTTCTTTCTTTGCATTTACTGGCTTTTTAATGAAAGGCATTAATGCACGAAGCTCTCTGCCAACAGTCTCGATTTGGTGATTGTTTTCAGCGCGGTTGATGGCGTTGAATTGTGGGCGATTTGCTTGGTTTTCAAGGATCCAGCCTTTTGCAAACACACCAGTTTGGATATCTTTTAATACTTCCTTCATACGGGCTTTTGTATCTTCATTTACCACACGTGGTCCTGAAACGAAATCTCCCCATTGTGCTGTGTCAGAAATCGAGTAACGCATGTTTTCAAATCCACCTTCGTATAAAAGGTCCACGATTAATTTCAATTCATGTAAACACTCGAAGTACGCAACTTCAGGCTGGTATCCAGCTTCTACTAGAGTTTCAAAGCCTGCTTTAATTAGGGCAGTTGTACCACCGCAAAGGACAGCCTGTTCTCCGAATAAATCTGTTTCTGTTTCTTCTTGGAAAGTCGTTTCTAACACGCCTGCACGAGCAGAACCAATTCCTTTGGCGTAAGCAAGAGCTACTTCACGCGCTTGACCAGTGTAGTCTTGGTAAACCGCATAAAGGGCAGGAACACCAGCGCCTTCTGTATATGTGCGTCGTACTAAATGTCCTGGACCTTTAGGTGCTACTAGGAATACGTCCACATCTTCTGGAGGAACGATTTGGCTAAAGTGAACGTTAAAGCCGTGGGCAAAAACAAGAGCGTTTCCTGCTTCTAGATTTGGTTTGATACTTTCTTCGTACACTTTAGGTTGCATTTCGTCTGGAAGAAGAACCATGACCACATCTGCAACAGCTGTTGCCTCTGCAACTGAACGAACATCAACTCCATCTTCAACTGCCTTATCCCATGATTTACCGCCTCTTAGACCAACCACTACATCAAAGCCGCTTTCTTTTAAGTTCAGGGCATGTGCATGACCTTGTGAACCATATCCGATTACTGCAATCTTTTTCCCTTGTAAAACTGCCTCTTGAATATCTCCGTTATAAAGTACTTTTACCATTATGAATCATCCTTTCAGGAATAGTTTTTATTTTAATAGTGAGTAAGTAGCTAGTTCGTTTACTTGTGGCTGATGACCTCGTTGGAGGGCGGTCAGTCCAGTTCTAGCAATTTCTTTAATGCCGTATGGACGGAGCAGCTCTATCAAGGCATCGATTTTATCAGGACGGCCAGTGATCTGGACGGCTAGACTATCTTTGCTAACATCAATAATTAAGGCACGGAACGGATCAATAATTCCGTTGATCTCGCTGCGGAGCTGACTGCTGCTGGCTACTTTAATGAGAGCGAGCTCTCTAGCAACAATCGCTTTTTCCGTAATATCAGAGACTTTCAATACATCAATTTGCTTGTTTAATTGTTTCGTCACTTGTTCAAGACGTTGGTCGTCTTCGACTTCGACAACTAAGGTCATTTTGGAGACGCCTTCTGTTTCAGTCGGCCCAACAGAGATGCTTGAAATATTGAATTGACGTCTTTGAAGGAGGCCAGTGACCCGGTTTAGTACACCGCTTCGGTCTTGAACAGTGGCTGTTATGATCCGTTTCATGGTTTCACCCCAATCATTTCATGGATTCCTTTGCCTGGTGCAATCATTGGAAACACTTTTTCCTGTTGAAGCACGCGGCAATCAACAAGAACTGGGCCATTGTGTGCAAAAACTTCTGGTAAGACAGTAATGAGTTCTTCCTGAGTGTTCACCTTAACACCGCGAATCGAGTAGCTTTCAGCCAGCTTGACGAAATCAGGCTGGGTATGAAGGATAGATTCAGAAATACGGTTTCCATGGAGTAGTTCTTGCCATTGGCGAACCATTCCGAGTGCCCCGTTATTAACGATGATGATTTTTACAGGAAGGTTTCTTTCATAAATGACCGATAATTCCTGAAGGGTCATTTGGAAACCGCCGTCTCCTACAATTGCAACAACTGTACTTTCTGGTGAGGCAATTTGTGCTCCAATGGCTGCAGGGAAGCCAAATCCCATGGTTCCAAGTCCACCTGATGTAATCCAGCGATGCGGTTGCTTAAAGGTGTAATACTGTGCAGCCCACATTTGATGCTGACCTACGTCGGTTGCAACAATGGCGTTTCCATTTGTTACCTTATGCACGGCTTCAATGACCCACTGTGGACACATTCCGTTTGGATCATGCTTATACCAAAGCGGATATTCCTGTTTATACTGTTGGAGGGTTGCAAGCCATGATTGGTGTTCCGGTTGTTCGACTTCATGCTGTGCTAATTCCATTAACGCCTCGCGTGTATCAGAAACAATTGGAATTTGAGTTGGTATGTTTTTTCCAATTTCGGCAGGATCAATGTCGATATGAGCTACCTTTGCATGTGGTGCAAAGTGTTTCAGATTGCCTGTTAAGCGATCATCAAACCGTGCGCCAAAATTGATAAGTAAATCACAATCATGCAAAGCCATGTTTGCCGCATACGTTCCGTGCATTCCACCCATTCCTAAAGAGAGAGGGCTGTCAGCAGGGAAGGCACCTAATCCTAGTAGTGTGGTGACCACCGGAAGATCGTATTTTTCAGCAAATGCAGTCAGTTCAGCTGAAGCCTTTCCGTGAAGAACTCCAGCTCCAGCAAGTACAACAGGTTTCTTTGCTTTAGAAATAGAGTCGGCCAGTTTTTTAATCTGCAAAGGATTTGGTTTGGTAGTTGGCTGGTAGCCTGGTAAATGAATACTCGCTTCTTTTGGTTCTTCTGTTAATACTCCTGCTGAGATATCTTTTGGAATATCGACTAAGACTGGACCTGGTCGGCCGGTAGAAGCAATATGGAAAGCTTCCTTCACGATTCTTGGCAAATCGGCTATGGATTGCACTTGGTAGTTATGTTTGGTGATTGGTGTTGTAATAGCCATCACATCAGCTTCCTGGAAGGCATCTGTTCCGATGACACTTCGTGCAACCTGCCCGGTAAATACCACGAGTGGCAGGGAATCCATCATAGCATCTGTAATTCCAGTAACCAGGTTAGTAGCTCCTGGTCCTGAAGTGGCAATGACTACTCCAGGTCTTCCAGTAATCCGGGCATATCCTTCAGCAGCATGAATCATACCTTGCTCGTGCCGGAAAAGGATGTGGTTGATGGTTCCTTTTGCCCGATAGATGGCATCATAGATCGGAAGGACTGCACCTCCCGGATACCCAAATAACGTATCAACACCTTCCTGCTTCAATAAATCGATTAGAAGGTCGGCACCAGTTTTGGGTTCAGTACTGGTTTGGAATTCCAGCTTTTTTGCTTCTACTTTCACGTCGTAATCCCTCCTTGTGGATATTTGAATATTAGAAAAACTCAGCGTATGGCTGTGGTTTTGTAAAATAAAGTAGGTCGAGTTTCTCAACTCTTTGGAAGATTTGTAGATAAATTGCAAAAATGTGTAGATAAAGATTAAATGTTCTCAAAAATAGTAAAAAAGGCCCTGTTTTCCCCGAATAGACTGCAATGAAGAACATCAATAGCAGAATAATCGGGGAGAAAAGGCCTTCTTTTTCTCGGTACCACCCGGTTTTACAGCATTCTCACGAATACCGCCTTATGAAGCGACAACAAATAGAATAACGCTTCTTTTGGTAACAGGTGTTAAGAAACAACACCTGATTGAGCCTACTAAGTGTAACCGTTCAGCCCAATACTCAGGGATGATGTCGGAATAAGGTGCATTACTGGGCTTCCAGCAACCCCAGCTCTCTGAAAATGCATATTCTTATTCCTTTTTTCCCGTCATCGATTTATCGTATTTGGTTGTCAAGGATTGAACGAATGGTTTAGTACCTTTACTTCTCTGTGGAAGGGGAGGGGTACTAGAGAATCCCTTTTATCTATAGAACTTTTGCGAAATCTTATATTTTCATAACCCCGCCAGTATTAGCAGAGGTAACAAGCTTTGCATATTTTGCTAGATAGCCAGATTTAATTTTTGGTTCTGGCTTCACCCATGCAGCAAGTCTAGCTGTTAACACTTCTTCATCAACAAGTAGTTCAATTGAACGCGCTTCTAAATCAATTAAGATTTTGTCACCATTTTCAACAAGGCCAATCGGTCCGCCTTCTGCTGCTTCAGGCGAGATATGACCGATAGAAATTCCGCGGCTCGCACCTGAGAAACGACCGTCTGTGATGAGGGCAACTTCTTTTCCTAAGCCTCGGCCCATAATAGCGGAGGTAGGAGCTAACATTTCCGGCATTCCTGGACCACCTTTTGGACCTTCGTAGCGGATGACCACTACATGGCCGGCTTTAACCGTTCCGTTATGAATGCTTTCTAATGCTTCATCCTGGGATTCAAATACGATTGCTTCTCCTAGGAATGTTTTAATCGAAGGATCAACAGCACCAACCTTAATGACGCCACCATCTGGAGCAATGTTTCCATATAGGATGGAAAGGCCCCCTACAGGACTATATGGATTATCTTTCGTACGAATAACCATTTCATTGGTGATTGTTGCATCTTTCACATTTTCTTCAAGCGTTTTTCCGGTAATGGTTAAGCAGTCTTTATGTAGCGCACCTTCGACTTTATAAAGCTCGTTGATAATCGCGCTAACCCCGCCGGCCCGGTGAACATCATCCATCGAATAATCGGATGCTGGCATAATCTTAGAAAGATAAGGAACTCTTTCAGCAATTTTATTAATCTCGCGAAGATCGTAATCGATACCGGCTTCATGGGCAATAGCTAATGTGTGTAATACAGTGTTCGTTGAGCCACCCATTGCCATATCTAAAGCAAAAGCATTATCAATGGCTTCTCTCGTTATAATGTCACGTGGACGAATATCATTTTTCACCAGGTCAATTAAATGTCTAGCTGCCTGACGAATCAATTCGTGTCTTTCTTCAGAAGTAGCCACGATCGTTCCGTTTCCAGGTACCGTCATTCCTAACACTTCCATGAGGCAGTTCATGGAGTTAGCTGTAAACATTCCAGAACAAGAACCACAAGTTGGGCAGGCTTCAGTTTCAATTTCAAGAAGCTGCTGCTGACTAATGGTGCCGTTATGGTAGGCACCAACACCCTCAAATACAGAAGTCAGGGAAAGGTTTTTCCCTGTGGAAGGAGAGACGCCAGCTTCCATTGGACCACCTGAAACAAAAACAGATGGGACATTCGTTCTTGCTGCAGCCATCAGCATTCCTGGTGTGATCTTGTCACAGTTTGGAATGTAAAACACACCATCGAACCAGTGGGCATTAATCACTGTTTCGGCACTATCGGCAATAATTTCACGGCTTGGGAGGGAATAGCGCATGCCGATATGTCCCATCGCTATTCCGTCATCAACGCCAATCGTATTAAATTCAAAAGGAATTCCACCAGCTTCACGGATGGCCTCTTTTACAATCTCACCGAAATGATTAAGGTGTTTATGTCCGGGAATAATTTCAATAAACGAGTTGCAAACTCCGATAAACGGTTTTTCTAAATCACTCGTTTTTACCCCAGTTGCATATAAAAGGCTGCGGTGGGGGGCACGGTCAATTCCCTTTTTAATCATATCGCTTCGCATGTATCTATCTCCTAACTGACAATGGCATGGTTTGCACCTTCAGGGTAACAAGCCACTCCGTCTGTTGTGACAATTCGTCTAAATTCTTTTAATAGTTCATTTGTAACTTCACCAGGTATCCCATTTTTGATGACCCGTTGATCGACTTCAATAACGGCAATGACTTCTACTGCTGTTCCCGTTAAGAACACCTCATCGGCCACATACACATCATGTCTGGTAAACGGTAATTCTCTCACCTCGTACCCTTTGGCTCTTGCCACATCAATGATGGCGTTACGGGTAATTCCTTCTAAAGCTCCTAAATAGACAGGAGGGGTGTAAATGACACCATTCTTTACAATGAAGATATTGTCAGCAGATCCTTCAGTTACATAACCTTGGTCATTCAACATGAGGGCTTCCTGAACCCCTACTTGATTGGCTTCTAATTTAACAAGGATATTATTTAAGTAATTAAGCGATTTAATTTGTGGACTTAGTACATCTGGGCGATTCCTTCTGCTCGCTACGGAGGCTATTTTAATTCCATTTTCGTAAAATTCCTTTGGATACATGGTTAGTTCCTCAGCAATAATGATTACGTTTGGATTGGAGCAGGATGAAGGGTCCAGGCCTAAATTTCCTCTACCACGTGAAACAACGACACGAATATAGGCGCTGTCCAACTGATTTTTTCTAACGGTCTCAACAACTAATTGCGTCATTTCCTCCTGTGTATATGGAATATTCAGCATAATGGATTGAGCTGATTCGTACAGTCTTTTAAGGTGGGCGTCGAGTCTAAAGACGTTTCCGCTGTATACGCGAATACCTTCAAATACTCCGTCTCCATATAAAAAACCATGATCATATACTGAAATAACAGCATCCTCTTTCTTGACGAACTCGCCGCCAAGGAATATCCATTGACTTCCCAACCTAACCACTCCTCTTTAGTGATAACGTGAAACTTCAATCATTGGGGGCTTTTTCCCAATGATTGTTAGTTGAACCAATCGGGCATTTACGGGCAGTTATTTCATCTATGCTTCTTGGTTTTATTATTATAATGAAAATTTACTGCCCGTTAATGCGGGATAAACCGCTTTAAATGATTAAATATTTTTTTAAAAAGAATTCCCTTGCCCATCGTTGAAAACGTGATGTGCAAAGGCTGTGTAAATGTTTAGATGATTATTTTCGATAATCATACAACCAAAAGATAACATGGTCAACATTAAAATCTGACAATTCAAAACAGTCAAAATAATTGGTAGCGTTTTCATTCTTGTTCTTATAGGAAAAAGGAGGGAAAAAAATTTTGAAAAAATTTTTTAAATAGAGAGGAGGGGCGAAAAAATATAGGAGGGTCGCGATTGAAATGATTAAAAATATTAATGATAATGATAGAAGAAAACACTTTTAGGATAGTGTTTTCTATTAACCTATTTTAGCGAGGTATTCATAAACCTCCTGTAAATTACGAAATCCTTTTATTTGGGCCTGCTGCAAAAAATAACCCCAAATTTGTGCCGTCATCATCGCATCCCCGAGGGCGTGATGCCGATTTCTTACTTCAATTCCACATTGAGTACAAACCTCTTCAAGGGGTAAAGACTTGATAGAAGGGTTAAAAAGTCGAATTAAGAACGAGGTATCTATAATTCGGTGATTAAATTTTGTTCGTAATAGGTCCCAAGTCATTTTTTGCATAAAGGATTGTTCATGATTTGCATGGTGTGCGATCAAAATATCACTATTAATAAATTGGATAAATTGGATTAAGACATCTGATGCAGGCGGTGCTACTCGCAACTCCGATTCTTGGATATTAGTAAGTGTAGAAATTTCCTCTGAAAGCGGAAGGTCCGATTGAACTAAGGAATAGAATGTGTTTTTCTCTTTGATTTGGCAACCCACCATCTTCACAGCCCCAATTGAAATCACTTGATCCCCCTTTTCGGGATAAAATCCAGTCGTTTCTAAATCAAACACGACTACTTTCAATTCGTTAAGAGGGGAGTCTAAGGTGCTTTTTTGTTTCATTTCTCTTTGTAACTGTCTAAGAAAAGCGATTTGCTGTGGGGTCGATTGCCCTTGTACCCCTGCATAAATAGTAGGACTCAGCTTACCCGATATTTGTTTGAAAAATTGGATCATCTCATTCATCCCCATAATCATCTTCCTTCTCTAGTAACTTTCTAACGGTATGATAGAGGGTGGCTCCACTCTTTATGATTTCTTTTATCTCTTTCGTTTGATCCTTCGATAAACGGTTGATGGGCAAGTAGTGACCGGAATCATAATCGCTTGAATGACAAAATAAAAGCCGGTAGTTAAGCAACTGTGAAAATTGATTGATATAGTACTCTCTTTCTTTATTAGATATCCATATCGCATGTATTTTTTCTAATCGCGCTAGAGTGGATGTTTCCAACACCTTCTCTTTAATAGCTGCCAACCGTACGGCATTTACATAGGGTAGAAAGCCGAGTTCTTTCAGGTTTAATGAACCTGTATGGGGGCCATGTGTCTCTACTAAAAGCTGCCCTAACACATTTATTCCTTTTTTCAGATGCGATGTATTGTTGAGTAATTTTGTATGAAGATGATTTTTGTTAATCGTTTGATAGATTTGGCTTTTTAACACTCTCACATACTCACCTTCACCATAAACAGACCGAGCATCAAGAAAAATCAGCAAATATCTGATGGACTCCCAGGAGGCTTCCAATGTCCAGTTCGCAAGTTGTTCCTGCCATTCGAATATGGATTTACACCAAAAGGGATTACCTGCCATGATTCCCCCGTCACAATAAGGATAGCCAGCTTGATAAAGCCCTTTTGAGATTTCTTTTCCAAGTGTCAAAAAGTAGGACCTTCCCTCCTCACTTAGATCCTGATAAACGATTCCATGATCCTGGTCGCTCCAAATCGATTGCTCTTGGCGGCCAGCACTGCCCATGACAAAGAAAGAGAAGGGAGAGGGCGGTGGGCCATAGCGAATAGAAACTTGGTTGATGGCTGTTTCTAAAACTTTAGTCAAAATTTGATGGTGTAGTTTGTTTAATTGAAAATGATCATGTGAGACTTGTAGTATATGAGACTTTCTATAATTTCCTATGTTTTCGTATGATGTAGAATCCATTCTTACCACCTCCTTTCAAAAATGAAAAAGGCAGAGGCTGACCCACAAGAAGGGGATCAGTCTCGCCAACTGAAGTAATTAAAAACAAAAGTTTAAAATTCTACTTCGAGAATTGTCTAGCTCCAGCGCCTAGCCCCTCGGGTCAAATAACCTTCGGCAAGTAAAGTCAAAGAACGACTTTTCTTGCCGAAGAACATTTGCCTGTCGGGGCTGATCAAGGCGCTTCCGCTTTTCTTATTGAGCTTTTACCTTTTGCTCAGTTGTTAGCAATTCTGGGTATCCATAGCTGCCATGCTCGCTCATATCGAGGCCGATGATCTCCTCTTCCTCTGTTACACGCAATCCATTCATAAACTTTTTCATTAGGGCGAGTAAGATAAACGAAACAATGAAGGCGAAGGCTGCACAAGTGAATACGCCAAGTGCTTGAACGCCCAGCTGGTGGAATCCTCCTCCGTAAAATAACCCTGGCTTTCCAACAGTAGCTAATTCTTTTGTTGCAAAGAACCCAGTGGATAGGGTCCCCCATACACCAGCCGTTCCGTGCACAGACAAGGCTGCTATCGGATCATCAATTCCTCTGCTTTCAAAGAATCGAATGCTATAAAAAACTAGAATGCCGGAAATAAAGCCGATAAGAACAGCAGCCCATGTATCAACAAATGCACAAGAGGCTGTAATAGCAACTAAACCGGCTAACGCGCCGTTTAACATCATAGGTACATCAGCTTTACCCAATACTATCCAAGAAATAATCATGGCAGCAACCGTTCCAGCTGCAGCTGCTAGATTTGTATTAATGGCTACGAATCCGAAAAATCCTTTGTCAACCGATAGGGTACTACCTGCATTAAATCCAAACCAGCCTACCCATAAAAGTAATACGCTTAACGCAGTGAAGACTTGGTTATGACCAGAAAGGTTATTGGCTGAACCATCTTTATTAAACTTCCCAATCCGAGGTTTTAAGAGAATAGTAGCCGCAAGAGCTGCCATTGCTCCTGTTAAGTGAACAACCGTTGAACCTGCAAAATCCTGCTTTCCATGTTCAGCTAACCAGCCGCCTCCCCAAATCCAGTGAGCGATTGGAGGGTAGACGATAACCGAGAAAAGTACGGCGAAGACCAGGTAGGCACTCAATTTAGCACGTTCAGCAAATCCGCCAAATGCGATGGTTAATGAAATTCCTGCAAAAGCTAATTGGAATAAAAAGAAAACCGAGCCAGATAATGATAAGCCTTTGATATCATACCCAGAATATAAGAAGTCGGAAAAACCAATGATGGGATTCCCTTTCCCAAAAATCAATCCATACCCTACTGCCCAAAACACAATGGAGCTTATTCCAAAGGTAAGGATGGTTTTCCCAGCAATATGTCCTGCATTCTTCATTCTTGTTGATCCGGTTTCAAGAAGGATGAACCCTCCGATCATTAAAATAACGAGTACAGCACTAACCATTACCCATAAACTGTTCATTA
Source organism: Neobacillus sp. PS2-9 (assembly GCF_030915525.1). NCBI lineage: Bacteria > Bacillati > Bacillota > Bacilli > Caryophanales > Bacillaceae > Neobacillus > Neobacillus sp. PS2-9. The sequence continues at coordinate 4,445,688 of NZ_CP133269.1, read as the reverse complement.
AAAATAAAGTATCCATTTTTCTCCCCCTTTAGAATAATGTTAATTTTTATAACATTTAGTGTAGTTGTATTTTTACATGAATAAGTGGTTGAATCTATAAGTTTGTAAGGTTATCTAACATAGTTTTTGAAGGATGAGCTATTCTTGTAGGTTGATAGGGGAATCTAAGCATAAAAAAACCTTGCTCCTAACAAGGAGTCAAGGCAATAAATAGGGATTTAATTTTTCCGAATACCAAATTGAGCATTCAACTGTCCTTGGATCATCTTCCGACGAATCGCATCCTGGTTGATTTTCTTTTGATCGCGAAGCATTTCTTTTCTAATTTCATGAGTTTGAATACCGTCTTCGATTTTATTGGCGATTTCCATTAACAATTCAACATCGGAAAAAGAGAATTTTCGGCTGCCTCCTGCTGATCTTTCAGGAAAAATAAGTTTCCGCTCTTCGTAATATCTTATTTGTCTTTCTGAAAGACCAGTAAGATCTCTAACAATTCCAATGGTGATTACCTTCTTATCTTTATAAGACAAATCTTTTCCCATTTTAGCCTCTCACCACACCCGTTCGTTTTATAGTTGGAAAATTCGATATACACTACATTATATGTTAGATTTTCTCACATCGGACTGGACTTTGGTACTATAATGCATAATTTATTTTGAAAAGGTAATATGAGTAGAAGTGATACTACTTATTAGTGGGGTATGTTTTTTTATAAAGATTTGAGAGTTCTCTGATGGTAAGGGAATGAAGCTCCTTGGCGGGTGTGCCGCTTTGTTGTTCCGACTCCATTAATTTTTTTATATAAAAATGTTTTAGCCGTTCGAGACCTTTTCGTAAATGAGTGGCCAATTTTTCCCCTCCTCATGATTCTAATAATTTTGTAGTTTTCTTAATAGGTCGTTTGCTTGGGAGCCCATGACCTTCATTAGTTCTTCGTACAATTCATCTCGTAACCTATCTAACTGAAGAATCTTTTCAGCTAATTGAATCTCTTGTCTTTGATACATATAGGATCTTCCTCTCTGTGTTTATATTGAAAAACTTATCTGAATTTGTACCCTTTGTCAGTAACTGTGTAAGGAAAGGTAACAGGATTTCTCAAATGGGTGATAATCAATGGGAGAAACGCTTATAACTATGTAAGATTTATATTAAAAAAGAACCAGGCTTAACGTACGCCTAGTTCTCCTTTAATATCTTTAATACTCTCCATCAAATGGAGTGAATGGGATGTTAAATCTTCTTTCGAGAATGCGAACACGTTGATTCACTCGTTGTAGACGGCGTTGAAGCTGATTAACATCTCGTTGAAGCTGGTTAATCTCTCTTTCCTGACGCTCATTTTGTCTTTCAAGCTGATTGACTCGACGCTCAAGCTGTTGAGGCTGGCGATTGGGGTCATATTGAATTTGCGTTGCATAAGGGTCGTGTGTTACATAAGGATCGTGTGATACATAAGAAGTCATTTGCTCAGCTGGAACATAGCTATGATACTCAATCGGCATTTGTGGGTGTTGATAATAACTATAAGGGTTCATTGGGCATCTCTCCTAACATGATATATACCCTATAAATTATGCCGGGACTTTCGGGCTGTAACGGCGAATGCCTAATTTCAAGAAGACTTTATTACGGTAGTTCATTAGTGTATTACTATAGTAAGAAAATTATAACGATTGAATATATACACAAAAAAAGTTATAATCATTTATATTCAAAATATTATTATTATTTGGTAAAATTGTTTTTATAAAAAAATAATGGAGGTCTAGAAATGAAGAAATTAAAATTAGTTTCAACAGTTTTCATGGTGGCATTTCTCTTGATTCTATCAGCCTGTGGGACAAGTAAAACAGGAGGCGAGGGAGAAAAGACATTAAGAGTCGTTACCGATGCAGCTTATGCACCTTTTGAATACCAGGATAAGGGAGAAGTTGTAGGATTTGATATTGATTTTATTAACGCAGTGGCTAAGGAAGCGGGTCTTAAGATCAAGGTGGAACATGTAGGCTGGGATCCATTATTTGTGGAGCTAGACAAGAAGACTGCTGATCTTGGTATCTCTGCCATCACAATTAACGATGAGCGGAAGCAATCCTATGACTTTACTGTGCCGTACTTCTTATCTACCAATAAGATCCTCGTTCCAGAAGGCAGCGATATTAAGAGTGCAGCAGATTTAAAGAATGGTAAGACAATTGCTGTTCAAAACGCAACGACTGGACAAGAAGCAGTTGAAGGGCTTCTAGGTAAAAATAATGAGAAAATTAAAAAGTTTGAAAATAATAATCTAGCGATTCTTGAATTAAAGAGTGGCGGGGCAGACGCCGTTGTTGCTGATAATACCGTTGTTGAACAATATGTGAAAAATAATCCGAAAGATAAGTTCGTTGTTATCGAAGATTCTAATGCATTTGCAAAAGAATTTTACGGGTTAATGATGCCAAAGGGAAGCAAGCTTAAGGCAGACCTTGATAAAGCAATTAAGGAAGTTATTGATAACGGAACATACGCGAAAATTTACAAGAAATGGTTTAAGGTAGATCCAGATACTCAAATTTTAAAAGACCAACAATAATAAGAACTGATAAAATTGCGTAACTCTTCAAAACTAGCAGTTACGCAATTTTTGGTTATTTTTGCAACACTGTCTAACAACCGCACTCGATGCATAGGGAGCATCATGTCTGTATAGGGGGATCAAATGATGGATTTTCGTTGGGATATTTTAGCTGAGTACGCTCCTTTTTTTCTAAAGGGGACGTTACTAACTATTGGTCTTTCAATCGCCAGTATAATAATTGGAACGGTCCTGGGGCTATTAATCGGTCTAGGAAAAATGATGAGGAACAAGCTTTTAGCCTTACCTTTTAGTATTTATATCACCTTTTTTCGTGGTACTCCATTACTCGTGCAAATTCTATTAATTCATTTTGCAGTCGTACCTTTATTCACTGGGAGTACAAACGCTATTGCTGCAGCCATTGTCACTCTTTCATTAAATGCTGCAGCCTATATTTCGGAGATTTTCCGTGCTGGCATTCAGTCTATTGATCGAGGGCAGATGGAAGCTGCTCGATCATTAGGGATGACTCACGCCCAATCCATGTGGAATATCATCCTGCCCCAAGCGTTTAAACGAATGATTCCACCTTTAGGAAATGAATTTATTGTACTCATTAAGGAATCGTCACTGGCCGCTTTAATTGCCGCCCCAGAATTAATGTATTGGGGAAGAGCTATGCAAGGACAGTATTTCCGGGTTTGGGAGCCATATATAACGGCTGCTGTTATTTATCTCGTGTTAACTCTCTCTTTAAGCTTCCTGTTATCACGTCTTGAAAGGAGGTTGGCAACAGAATGATTGAAGTAAGAAATTTGAAAAAGTCATTTGGTAGTAATGAAGTACTGAAGGACATCAATGTTACTGTTAAGCCGCAAGAAGTTGTAGTTGTCATTGGACCTTCAGGCTCAGGGAAATCCACTTTCCTTCGTTGTCTAAATATGCTTGAGACCATCACTGGCGGCCATGTATGTATTGAAGGTGTTGACTTAACGGACAAGCAAACGGATATCAACAAAGTCCGAACCGAAGTGGGAATGGTGTTTCAGCAATTCAATCTATTTCCGCATAAAAAGGTGATTGAAAATATTATGCTTGCCCCTATGAAGGTAAGGAATGTACCAGCAGAAAAGGCAAGGGCAAAAGGATTAGAGCTTTTACGGAAAGTAGGATTAGAGGACAAGGCCGAGGCCTACCCTGATTCTTTATCCGGCGGGCAAAAGCAACGGGTAGCGATTGCAAGGGCGCTCGCAATGGAACCGAAAATCATGCTGTTTGATGAACCAACGTCTGCCCTCGACCCGGAAATGGTCGGTGAGGTACTCGAAGTCATGAAGCAGCTTGCTAAAGAAGGGATGACAATGGTCGTGGTCACCCATGAAATGGGCTTTGCTAAAGAAGTGGGCGATCGCGTAATCTTCATGGACGGCGGCTTAATTGTTGAAGAAAATGTCCCAATTGAATTATTCGAACATCCAAAGGAAGAACGGACGAAAGCATTCTTAAGTAAAGTATTATAATTATCACAAAAAGGAGGCCAAGACGGTCTCCTTTTCTGCTTATTTATTAGTATTCCATCTTTCCAACTTATGTATATTTCTCGTAAACATACCCGCTATAAATTTAGGCATTCCAAATTCAACAATCTTCTGTTTTACTCGTTCTTTCATTTCTTCGACAGTGATATTCGGTAAAGTGAACTCTCCATCGATATAGCAATGGCTGCAATACTTGGTGCTTTTGGCTCCATTTATTTCGGTTCCCCCTCCAAGTTCATCTTTTGCAAGAGGCATTCCACAGCTTTGACAGTTTTTATAGGTAGTCATTTTTTTCATTCCTTTTCTAATTTTTCAACGTCAAATACGTCAACAATCTTGTCGGCTTTAATCCGGTTTTGACAGAGCTTAAACAATTGGTTCAAAAAGTCATCCACCTCATGCGGAGAGGAAGGAAGTTTGATTTGAACCGTTGTTGATCCAAACATTTGTTTAAAAAAGGCTTTTCTTTGGTCGTTTTTCCCGTCACGTTTAAACGGCTTATACATCCAGACAAAATGTGGTGCTCCATCAATTTCTTGAATGTGCCGAATCTCGGCACAGGTGGTGGACTTATCATGTGCATAAATCACTAAATAGTAGTTTTCATTGCGATGCCAATCTATGAATAAAAAATAATAGCCTGTATCACTATCAAGGCGGTTTACTTCATATCCAGCTAATGTATTTTTTCCATTTGTCCATTGATGGAATCGCGGTAAGACTCCGCCTACTGTTTCAAGCTTCTTTATTTCAAAAATAAAGTGATTTGCATTTTCAATACAATCGGATAAAACTATCGCTTGTTCCTTTTCCAAAGTGAACTTCTCCTTCTATTCTTTGGTTTTATTATACGTTGCTCGTGGTATAAAAGGGAAGAAGGTCCCATCTGTCTTATTAATCCATTCTTCTTATGTTCAGTTACATTTGACTCCAAATTGACATACAACTGACATCTTTTTAAAAAATACCTCTGATAGAATCTTAATAATTAGGACTTAAATTCTGAACTTACATCGAATACTGTATGGAATAATTGTGCCTCTTTTTCATATGAATGACATAGAGTGGTTGCAATTGGAGGGAAATATAATGACGTTAGAAAAGCAATTAAAAGAAAAGACTTATTATAAAATGTTCATTAATGAACATGAGGATATTCACCCGATTCAGGTGCTGGGTGAAGCATTTCAAGAGGAAGCGCAAAAGGATGTTCCTGATTTATCATCGATTCGCTTTGCCCAGGGTGAAGTGTATTTTCAACATAAAGATTACGAAGCAGCCATTTTTAAATGGGAAAATATCACCGATGAACTTGAACCATGGGCTAAGAAAAATACAGCAGATGCATACAATGAGCTTGGTCTAATATCTACAGCAGAAGATATATATACAGCCATAAAATCCGATAATCTTACTTTAAATACAGAGGTTGCTTTACATTTATTTTCACTCTATATCGAACGAGGTAAATTAGAGGCAGCAGTGTCTACCATTAAAAAGACGGTTAATGCCAATCCTGATTATCCAAATGTGACCGAAATTGCCCGCGCCTTTTTTGAGGAACAGCAGGATTGGACCAATGCGATTGAATTAGCAGTAAATGAAGCGAAACGCACAGAATCGGTAGAATGGTTTGATGTGCTAAATACGTATGTCGATAAAGGTGTAACAAAACATCAACAACCAAGTTATTTTTCACAAGCGTTAATTCTCTTGTTTAACCTCGATCAGAAAAGGTTTGAACAGCTTATCACCTCACTGTGGAAAAGTTATCAGAATGAAGAATCTTATTTTAAATGGATTACAGAAATCAATCACTTGTTATTAAATCTCGATATTGATCGAGGTAGTAACTGGTCTGTCCTTTCTCAACTTCATAAGGAAACCTATTTAAGCTTAATTGAGGGAAGATACTTCATTAAAATGCTACAAGGTTTTATTCCAGATCTATTAACGAATTGGCTCAGACTTGCTGACCCCTCAACTGTGGTAATTTCATCTGCAGCAGTTCTTTCGTGGAATGAACTTTTTCCGGAAAGCATCAGTAGGTCGATTGTGAGTGAGGCAGAAAATTTAATAAGTACAACCGAATTACATTTTGATGAGCAAGATGAGTGTCTATCGCTACTTAACAGCATCTTGAGTTGGGCTGAGACACATGATATGGGTGAAAATAATCGAGTGAAATGGATCGTTGAACAGTTAAGTGATTTTGATACTCAGCATATATTCATCGCCGGATTAAGTGGTAGCGGAAAATCGGCTTTTATTAACATGGTGTTAGGAGAAGAGTTACAGGATGGTCCAACATCCTCTATGGTTATGTTTACTGATGCAGAGGAAGAAGAAATTCTGGAAATTACCGATAATACGTTCACAATCTTACCTGGTTTTACAGATTTCCAAGAACGCATGGATCGACGCAGAAATGCCTTAGAATCTATTATTGAATTTAGGCACCCAAATCAATTTTTACAGGAAAATAGAATTGCATTCATCGATACCCCTGGATTAAAAGGGAACCAGTATGAACAGTTTGAGGTATTAAGAAATCTTCATGTAGCAGACAGAATTCTATTTGTACTTGATGCTAATTCTCCGTTTTCGGAGAAGGAACGGACAGTCCTTACCCAAATACAAGAGTTAGCACCTGACATACCGGTTCATTTTCTGTTGAGTAAGATGGATACGATCGACAATGAGCAGGAAGCTATTCAAATTTTTGATGAAACCAGGTCGTTGATCCATTCATATCTACCGGATGCAAACGTTTTTGCTTTTTCATCTCAATATGATCGAAAACAACAGCTACAGGATTTAACGAAATTTATTCAGTCTATTAAATATACTAGAAATATAGAAGATAAGCGTTTGGCGAAGCTGTTGTATTTTATTCGGACAACGATTTCAAGTCTTTTACAAAAACGGATTGAAGTTGAGAATCAACTAGTTGAATCCATCCGCTGGAATGAAGAAATGTTAATAAAGTTAAATGGAGCCGTAAATCAGCTGAGGGATACTGAAGTTCAGAAAACGAAGGCTATTGTGAGTTCCTATCGTGCGATTAAGGAAACCATTCAGCAGGATATTTCAGCAACTGTTCCGAAAATGCTCCAGGAATGTTCTTCTTTGATTAAGGAAGATAGTAATTTTAGTAAAATTCACCTTGAGCTTAATGAAGAAATGAATCGACGGATTCAAGAGTATTTAGAACAAACGGTGATGCCGAATTTTTATCTCTCCTTCCAAGAGTGGATTGAGGCATGCCATGAGGAATTCAATCAAAGTCAGGAATATTTAAATGAGATGGGTGAAGGGTTTAATCAAATGTATGGGGAAGAGAGACTCAAGTTGGAGTGTGATTTTAAGGTACTGGATGATTGGCGTCGCGATACGGATCGTATGACAAGTCGATTCCAGCTGGAAACCGTCAATATTCTCCTCCGTCGGACTCCGTCGCAATTTCTTTTAAAAAGTGCTGGAAAGCTACTAGGAGCCATCTCTCAAAACAAAGCATTACTTTACAATAAGTATAAATCCTTTGTAGAAAATGAGGATTATTCAGAAGCAATCACGGCGATTAATCAGCAGTTCTTCCAATCCTTTGAGTTGTTTGAAAAATCCTTGGAACGGGATGTCACGTTATTCTTCAAAAGTCCGGCCATCATTTTAAATGGTTCTGTGGATGAAACACGTAACGAGATTCACGCAAACCAAGAAATGCTGAACAAATTAAATACCAATCCTGAAATGTTCCGCGATCCATTGACGTTATTCGAAGCAAGACTACGTCAATTCGAATGGATGACCGTGGCTGGAAAAGGGATGCAAACGATTTACTAATCATTCAAGGAGATGTCTACGGGCATCTCCTTTTTAGCATGTTCATATATTTATCTATTTGGGAGATATTATTCCTTAATGGATAAATGTAGGAGGGTATTCGATGAGCGCAAATCACGAACATATTAAGTTAACGGCAGCAGAATTGTCCTATTTGTGGACTTCATATCTTGCGGATAGTATGTCCATTTGCATGATCAAGTATTTTTTACAACACATAGATGATGAGGATATAAAAAAAGTTGCCGTGCACTCTTTGGATTTGTCGCAACAACATGTAGAACATATTCGGGACATTTTTACAAAAGAGGATATAAAAGTTCCACAAGGCTTTACTGACCATGATGTAAACTTAAAGGCCAAGCGGTTATTTTCAGATATTTTTTACTTAAAATATATTAGAAATATGGCTAAAGGCGGTCTGATTACATATGGCAGGATATTACAGAATGTCTATCGCCATGATATTCGTTCATTCTATGCCAAGTGCTTAACATCAACCCTTGAGCTAGACACCGAAACCGTAAGGATCCTACTAGAAAAAGGGTTAGTTGTTCGTCCACCAATGATTCCCTATCCCCAAAAGGTAGAGTTTGTTCATAAACAATCCTTTATTTTAGAAGGGCTTGGCAGACGGGAACCGCTGACTGGAACAGAGGTAACCAATTTATACGCGAATATCCAGTCTAACCATATTGGTACGAGTATCACTACTGGCTTTAGTCAGGTGGCGGAATCGAAAAAGGTCCGTAATTATTTCCTAAGAGGAAAAGAGATTGCCATGAAACACATTAAAGTGTTTACCAGTTATTTGGAGATGGATTCCCTTCCTGCTCCTATGTCTTATGACCATGAGGTAACGGAATCTACTGAATCACCTTTCTCTGATAAATTAATGATGTTTCATTTTAACCTGATGATTTATGCAGGTATAGGAAACTATGGAGTCGCTATTGCTGAGAGTCAGAGAAGTGACATGGTCATTGATTATTCACGTTTAAATGCCGAGATTCTAAAGTATTCGGAGGATGGAGCAATTATTATGATCGCAAATGGATGGTTAGAGCAACCTCCACTAGCTGCCAATCGAAGAGAGTTGGCAAAGGATAAAAGGAAATAGAATAGGTTTTATGGAATATATATAAGAGAGAATAGGGAGGAATTTTTAGGAGGATACAAGGTGGAGTATATTTTTAAAGTGGTAAAAGATAATGTATATGTGCTAGCAGTTTGGGATGAGAGCTGGCGCTCGTATAATAACTGTTATTTTATAGTAGAAGGACAATCGGTTACGTTGATTGATTCGGGGAAACAACAGCACGCTGTGTTCATAGAGCAGGCATTACACAGTATTGGAAAGTCAGTCGATGATGTGATTCTTTGCTTGGCTACACATGGGCATGAGGATCATGTACAAGCAGCCTCAATTTTTAAACATGCAAAAAAAGTGATTCATCTAAATGAGAAAGAAACAATAGAATGTCTTGAACCTGATCAATTTTTATATGAATTGCCAAGTGATGGACATTATGGAGAGTTTGATTGTCAGTTGGTTGGCTATCATACCCCAGGTTCAGTTATTTTTTATCATAAACCGTCTAAGATTTTGTTTACGGGAGATTTTCTATGCTTCTTTGGAGACCCCTTATCACCAGATGGTTTAGTCTCTGCGGGACCTGAGCTTCGAGAGGAATGGCTGATGTATTTACGAAATGGCGGGGTGCTAGACAAACATCTTCCTCCGTTTCTTAGTGGGTTAGAAATCTTGTCTAGATTTAATCCTGAGGCAATGTGTTCTGGTCACGGAGGAGTCCTGACAGGTGAGATAAATGAGTTTATTCTAGCGTTATTGAAAGCGGGAGAAAAATTATTGGAGACCGCTCAATTAACTGAATAAACAAGAGGAAAAGGTTCACTCTAAGTACATAAACGATTGACAAAAAGGAGCTAACTGTGAAGCCATTTGAAATTAGTAATATGATTATTGATGATGACTTTTATAATGAAGAATTTGTAACAGCGGACTTTTCCTATCAAAATCATGACTACAGTATTACGTTTAAAAAGGCAGATCTGGAAGTAGTGAATGCCTGGGTATTTAAAGAGGGTTCGTCGCTTCCGGCCGACCTACCAGAGAATATAATTGAATCAATAAGAAAAGATGTTGAAAAACGGATCTAGTCTTAGACTAGATCTATTTTATTTGTTTTTATTATTCATATGAAGGAATTTCGACATAAAATATGGAAATAAACCATATGGAATGAACGGGTGGGGATAAAATGAAACACAAAATATTGTTAGTGGAAGACGATACATCCATCAGTGATATGGTAAAAGGCCAATTTATAAAAGAAGGCTATGAGGTGGTACCTGCATTTGACGGGGAAGAAGCCCTTGAGGTATTTTCACGCAACACATTTGATTTGATTATGCTGGACTTAATGTTGCCTAAGCTTGATGGAATGGAATTTTTAAAAATTATCAGGGAGAAGAGCATGATCCCTGTATTAATCATGTCGGCAAAGGATGGGGATTTAGACAAAGCATTAGGATTAGGCTTTGGGGCCGATGATTATATTGCTAAGCCGTTTTCGATGATTGAGCTGACGGCAAGAGTGAAGGCGGCGATCAGAAGAGCGACACACTATTCGCGTACCGAACGGGAGCAACAGAAAAAGGTATTGACGGCTGGCGATTTAACTCTTGATTTAGATAATTTCTCCTTACATAAGAATGGCACCGAAATTAAACTAACATCAAAGGAATTTCATATTCTAAAACTATTTATCTCACACCCTAGCCGTGTGTACACAAAAGCACAAATTTATAGCTTAGTTTGGGATGATGAGTACTACGGGGATGAAAATGTAATCAACGTCCATATGAGAAGATTACGTGAAAAAATTGAGGATGATCCTTCTTCACCTAATTACATCAAAACCTTATGGGGAATTGGTTACAAGCTCGGGGAATTTTAAATAATGGTCATATTTTTAGTCATTATCATAATAGGATTAGCTTCACTAAACTTTTTACAATATCGGTCGAAAAAAAATGACCAGTCTAATTTAACGTATCTCCACAAAAAGCTGCAGCGAATCATCCATGAACAAACGGATGAAAAATTGCTACTACATACAGATCGTGAAGATATGAAACAGTTATTAATCCAAATTAATCGTCTTTTGGAACATAATCAGAAAATCATGGCAAACTACAATAAGACGGAAATATCTATGAGGAAAATGCTTTCTAACATCTCACATGATTTGAAAACACCACTGACAGTTGTGCTTGGCTACATTGAGATTATGTTAAATGACTATAATAGAAGCCAGGAAGAAACGGCTGAACTTTTGCAAAAAGTCCATGGGAAGACGGTGGAAGTTTTAGAACTTATTAAGAAGTTCTTTGATTTGTCTAAGCTTGAATCTGGGGATAAAGACATTCCACTCACAAGAGTGAACATGAATGAGATTTGCCGGAAAAATATATTAAACTTTTATGAGGCCCTCACATCAAAGGGGTTTGAGGTAGCAATCGAAATCCCAGAAGAAAATCTGTATGCTCTTGGAAACGAAGAGGAGTTAGACCGAATCTTAAATAATTTGATTTCTAATGCAATTCAATATGGTAGTGAGGGGAAAGTGCTTGGTCTGACACTTAGAACGGATGAAAAATCTGTGTATGTAGATGTATGGGATAAAGGAAAGGGCATTAGTTCACTCCATAAGGATTTGGTATTTGAAAGAATGTACACCTTGGAAGATTCCCGAAACAAATCGTATCAAGGAAGCGGGCTTGGTCTAACGATTACAAAGAGACTAGTAGAGAAAATGGACGGACAAATTTTTCTAAACAGTAAACCTTACGAAAAGACTACATTTACTATAAAACTCAATCGAATCATGTACTAAACATCAAAGGGTGCCTCGAATTCCGGGACATCCTTTTCTTTCTTAAGAATTTCGTAAGATTTGATTAATAAAAAAGAAAACTCTACTGACTAGAATAAAAGTAGTTAAAGACGAAGGGGAGCTGATGAAATGAGCTACATCATCAAAACGAATCAACTAACAAAAACATATAAAGACAAGGACGTTGTATCAAATGTCAATATGAAGGTGAAAAAAGGAGAAATCTACGGATTCCTCGGACCAAATGGTGCCGGTAAAACCACGATTATGAAAATGCTCACCAATCTAGTGAAGCCGACAAGCGGTGAGATTGAAATCTTTGGTGAGAAACTTACCAATACGTCCTATGAAGTACTAAAGCGGTTGGGCAGCATTATTGAATATCCTGTTTTCTACGATCGACTAACAGCAAGAGAGAACCTGGAGCTTCATTGCGAATATATGGGCTACTACGACAAAAAGGCAATTGATCAAGCGTTGGACTTAGTGAAATTAGCTAATATTGAGGATAAGCCAGTTAAAGACTTCTCACTTGGTATGAAGCAGCGTCTCGGAATCGCACGTGCCATTATTACCAAACCGGAATTGTTAATCTTAGATGAACCCATTAACGGAATGGATCCAGTCGGCATAAAAGAACTACGTAATCTTTTTCAAATGCTATGCCGTGAATATGGCATGACTCTATTGATCTCTTCTCATATCCTCGGTGAAATTGAACAGATTGCCGATACCATCGGGGTAATTAGTGACGGTAAGTTAATTAAAGAGGTTCCAATGTCCGAAATTCAAGAGCAAAATACAGAATATCTTGAGCTTGCCGTTCATGATGTGAAAAAAGCCCTTTATGTATTGGAGGAAGTCCTTAAGTTTACTAATTTTAAAGTAGTAGAAGAGGGACGTTTCCGCATCTATGAAACAGGAATCTCTCAAGCAGAAATTTCTAAAACGCTTATTTTAAATGGAGTTATGATTGAAGAACTTAGTAAGAAGAACCATTCACTAGAAGATTATTTCTTAACAATTATTAATGGGGGCGGTATTAGTGCGTAAATTAATCAGTCTTGAAATAAAAAAGTTTAAGTTAATTTCTTATATAAAAAATGTGTTGATTGCTAATGTGGTTGTTATGGGCGTACTTTGTATGTTGTATTTTGCTGAAAAAAGTGATGGGAATATCGCATTTCCTAGCTATGACATGGCCTTCGGGGCATTTGGTAGTATTATTAGAAGCATCTTTATTATTTTTGCAGCCGTGCTGATTTCTAGGCTCATTATTGATGAATATAAGAGTAATTCTATTTCCTTGATGTTTATGTATCCGATTAATCGAAAGAAAATCATCATTTCTAAGTTGATTATTGTTGCGTGCTTCACATTCCTAACGATTTTCTTATCAAACCTCTTAGTTGGCAGCATGTTTTATTTAGCCGATTCCTATTTTCATTTTGTACCTAAGGCGTTAACAACAGATGTCTTAGTGAATGGATTTCTTAGCATGACCCTTGGCGCGGTTGCCTCAACAGGAATGGCATTAATTCCATTGTATTTTGGAATGAAGAAAAAGTCAGTTCCAGCCACGATAGTATCAGCGATTGTTTTGGTTTCAATCTCGAGCTCTTATACTGATAATATAAATCTTTTTTCGTTCATTGTCGTACCAATCGCCCTTGCTCTTGCTGGCTGCGTAATCGCTTATTTATCCTTTAGAAATATTGAAAAGGTGGATATTAATTAAACTATAAAAGGGCTGCCCATAGTGGTGCAGCCCTTAACCTTATTATTCAGCAAGTAATTGTAAAAGTAAATCCGGACGATTGGTTAAGATTCCATCTGCACCTGCATCTAAGAGTTTCTTCATTTCTATTGGATCATCGATGGTCCAATAGCTTATGTCTTGTCCGCGTCGGTGTGCCCCGTTAATTAACTTCTGATCGGTCAAATCAAAGCCGCTATCTGCGGTGGGAATTTGAAAGGAATCGGTTTTTGGCTGATAAAGGTTCCTTAGGAAGAATTTATGGAAGACAACGAATTTCTTTACCTCTTGTTTTCCACCGCAAGTGGCTACCCTGTCCTTCGCATACTTGTTAAAAGTATCAAGAATAACTTGGTCAAAAGAAGCCACCAGAATTTTATCCTGCATGTGATATTTCTCGATAAGTGCCCATAGTTTTGCAGCCATTTCTTCCATTCGTTCAGGCGGATTGTCGTCCTTAATCTCCATTTCAATTCTCATATCACCAAACGTCTGAAACATTTCTTCAGCAGTAGGGATATAGACGCCTTTGCCACGGTAGCTATAGTTGCCTTCAAGGTCTTTAAAATGGTAACCAGCATCAAGCTTCTGGATTTCCTTCAATGTCATGTCTGCCACCGATCCATGACCGTTCGTTGTCCGATCGACTGTCGGATCGTGGATAGCAACCAAATATCCATCTTTTGTAATATGGAGATCGGTCTCAATTACATCCACACCCATATTTGCTGCGTTCGTAAACGCCGCCATCGTATTAGATGGAGCGAGTAACTCACCGCCTTGATGGGCAATCACTAACGGCCGGTTATTTTTGAAAAAGCTCTTTTGGCTTATTTGCTTAACCGGTATGAAATTAACGGCTAAAAGGAAAATAAGGATGGCTGGAATTAAATATTTTAAGACTTTTACACTGCGTTTTTTCTTTTTCGTTGTTTTTTCAATTACAACTTGCTGCATGCTGTTGCTCCTTTGTTAATATCCTTTTGTAAAATCAACCCGGTTAATTGGCGGGATGTTTCCTGCTAGATATTCCTTTAAGTTAGGGATAAGGATATTTTCAATGACCCGCTTATTATAATGCTCAGTAGAACCGGAAGTGTGCGGGGTAATGATGACGTTCTCCATTTCCCATAATGGGCTCTCTGTTGTGAGAGGTTCTTTTTCAAATACATCTAATCCAGCACCGGCAATAATTCCATCCTTCAATGCCTGAATGAGCTCATCTTCCACCACAATTTCACCTCGACCAATATTAATGAAAAAGGCAGAAGACTTCATTTGCTTAAATTGTTCTGCACTAAATAACCGATGAGTTTCGTTCGTAAGAGGTAACGTCACCACCACATAATCACACTTAGGGAGCAATACGTCTAATTGGTCTGGTGTATACATTTCATCAACATAGTCTGCTGGCTGTCCTGAGTGCCTGACACCAAGGACGTTCATTCCAAAGGCCTTGGCAATCTTGGCTGTTTCTTTGCCAATCTCACCAACGCCAATAATCCCCACTGTTTTTTCGTGCATTTCTAGTCCCATATGGGCATGGTGCCAAGTTTTTGTTTGCTGGTTTTTGACATATGTATGCAGCTTACGTGTTAGGCCTAGCATCAGGGCGAAAATCGTTTCGGAAATAGGATACGCATGAACACCATTGGCACTGGTAACTGTTATGTTTCTATTGTTTAATTCATCTAGTGGCAAGTTATTCACACCAGCACTCCAGGTTTGCAGCCATTTAAGCTTGGATTGCGGGGCAAGAATCTCTTCTTCCAATCCTTTTTTCCAGCCAGCGATAATTTCGGCCTCTTGCAAATGTTCCTGCCAAACTTCTTTGTCCTTACCGATGAGTAACTCCCAGTCAGGTAAGATATTTTCCAGTAGATTGATATGGTCTTGATCTAAATTATGGGTGATTACTAGCTTCCTTTTTTGCATATGAATCCTCCGTTCGTATGATGTATATCTGATTTAATGATAACGTAAATAGGTAGAAATATTAACTTCTTTTGAATAATCTTTCTGGTTTCCTTTTTCCAGCTTCTGTGCTATTATTTAGCGATACGAAATAAAATGAATGAATGTGAATCTTCTCGGAGAAGGTTCTTTTTTGATGGAAGGAAGTGGTAGGATGAAGGAGCGTTTGTGGACGAAGTCATTTATTATGCTCATGGTAGGGAACTTGTTTGTGTTTATGTCATTCCAAATGCTTATTCCGACTCTACCGCCATATATAAAGTCAATTGGAGCATCTGGATTAGAGATTGGGTTAGTAACGGCATTGTTTTCAATTGGTGCAGTCATTAGCCGGCCCTTTATCGGTTTTATGCTTGAATATTAACCGAGAAAAGCACTGGTAATATCTGGCGCAATTATGCTCTTACTCATTACCATTCTTTACCCTATTTCACAAGTAGTTCTGATTTTTCTATTATTCCGCTTGGTCCACGGATTAGCTTGGGGCTGGTCAACTACGGTGAACGGGACGGCAGCAGTCGATGTCATTCCTAATTCACGGCTAGGTGAGGGGATGGGCTATTACGGCCTGTCGATTACGATTGGGATGATTATTGCGCCAAGTCTAGGAATCTTTTTATATAAAATTACTACATTTACTAATCTCATATATATTTCTGCGCTATTAGGGCTTATTGCAATTGTCTTGCTTATGATTGTTCGGTATCAAACTCCTGAAGCTGTCCTACATACGAAAAAGGAAGACTTAAAGTTTTCCTATGTAGGGTCATTAGTTGAAAAGTCAAGCTGGTTTCCTGCGTTTATTACTATTATTATCAATCTTGGCTACGGATAAATCGTGACGTTTATTGTCATCTTTGGTCAAGAAAGAGGCATCGATCAAATCTTTTTATTTTATATTTTTAATGCGTTGATGGCTACAGTTGCAAGGCCGATTGCGGGAAAATGGTTTGATGAAAAGGGACCTATCGGACTGGTTCTTTTCTGTACCATCCTTACTTTTGTAGGCATGTGGGTACTCTCCTATGCTCATTCAAGCCTCTTGATTGCTGTTGCAGGCGTACTTTTTGGCTTGGGCTTTGGCTGTTTAATCCCTACGCTTCAGTCTTGGGCATTATTAATGACACCAACAAATCGTCGTGGTGTAGCTAATGGAATGATTTTTTCATCCATTGATTTAGGGATCGGGCTGAGCGGCGTTATTTTTGGGGCCCTTGCACAGTTTGTAGATACGGCGTCGATCTTCCGGATTGCGAGTCTTTTTCTACTAGTTGCTATTGCCTTAGTTCTTATTATGGAAAAAAAGAAACGGGTTGCGTCACAGGAAAATATCGTTTCTAAGAAAAAGGTCAGAGCCTCCTATTAATGGGGCCTGACCTTTTTTATAACTGTACGATTTTCGGTCATATTCTTGTGAAAACTGTCCAAACGATATACATATAAAAAAATGAATATAAGACAACTGCTTTACCAACCTTAAGATATCCAACTGGCACAATTCTTGCAATTTAACAAAATAGAATTCTTTTAAGGGGGTTATTAGGATGGATATGCAAGCTTGTCGTGCCATAGTTACAGGCGGGGCTTCAGGACTTGGAGAAGCGACTGTGCGGAACATTGTAGGCAAAGGCGGAAAAGCGGTTATTTTTGACCAGTCTGAAGAAAATGGGAAGCGGCTCAAAAATGAGTTAGGGGAAGCAGTTTTATTTTTGAAGGCAGATGTCACGAAGGAAGAGGACATCCAGGAAGCGGTTAATAAAGCGGCTGACTTTTTAGGAGAAGTAAATACGGTTGTAAACTGTGCGGGAATTGGGATTGCTGAGAAAGTCATCGGCAGAAATGGAGCTCATAACCTAGCTCTTTTTTCAAAGGTCATCAATGTCAATTTGATTGGGACCTTCAATGTGATTAGGATTGCTACTGAGAAAATGTCGAGCAACGAAGTGAATGAGTCTAACGAAAGAGGCGTGATTATCAATACTGCCTCTGTGGCTGCCTTTGACGGTCAAATCGGGCAGGCTGCCTATAGTGCATCAAAAGGTGGGATTGTCGGTATGACCTTACCAATTGCAAGAGAGCTAGCACGATACGGAATTCGTGTGATGACGATTGCACCGGGGCTTTTCCACACACCAATGTTTGATACTCTTCCTCAAGAAGCGAGAGATTCACTTGGAAAAATGGTGCCGTTCCCACCAAGGCTTGGCTATCCAACCGAGTATGCCCAGCTCGTCCAAAGTATCATTGAAAACCCAATGCTAAACGGTGAAACCATCAGACTAGATGGAGCGATTAGGATGCAGCCGAAATAATAAAGTGATGTTTCTCATTAAAAATATAAAGAAAAATGACTATCAAATTTAAACTGCTTGATAGTCATTTTTTATTCAGAGATTGGCAAGATTAAGACAAGAATTATAGGTTTAAGTTAAAATGATGATAGTTCTCCAATCGATCTCCACTGTCTATAGAAGGATAAGGAAATTGACCAGGAGATAGGGAATTCAACGCTCTTGCAAGAAGAGAAACATTCCTACCGATACCGTCATATGGATAGGCAATTGTTTTGGTAAACCAAAATTGTAGTATCTCGTGCAAGGGCTTTATCATTTCTTCGTCTCCCGTTGATTTAACTAGGTCAATTAGTTCGTGTGTGATTTTTCCTTCCTTCGTCCATACACTAAGAGTTCCACTTTTATCTTCTTTTACCCTTTTTACCCTTTCCTCTTTTGGTAAAGAGGCGAACTCATGGTTTAATTCCTCACTTTTCCCGTACGTCTGAAGTAATGATAATAATTTGGGTGAAATGTCTTTCCCAAAACTTTTAATAATATTTATAACATCATACTTATTCCGTCGGCACGCCTTTAAATAGTTGACTTTCTCACCCTCTGTATCGGTTGAAAAGTCCTCATATGCAGATATCCAATAATTCATTTGTTCCTCCTTGCTCATTTGGTGAAGGTTGAATTGCAGCTGTTCGAACCTCGCAATTTCCGGAAAGGAAGCATACAATTTTTCCAACGGGACTGTTTCTTTCATAAGGTTGATCTGTTCATCATAATCCATATCGTGAATGATGTTAAAAGCAATAAAATCCTCTGTCAGGTTCAATAAGTTGAATTGTTCATCCAATTGAATGCATACATTGATAGCGCCTTTGATTAGGGGGTCCCATCCTTCCAACTCATCCAATTCTTGAGTTGCATGGCGGGATGCGAATTCTTCTATATCTTTGGAGAACTTAAAAGGAAATCCAAAGTCATTCATGCTGTATTTTAGATTTCTAAGCCCGTAGAATGGATCTTCAATAGTGTAATAGGCGCCACTACTTCTTTTTTTATTAAAAGAATCCAAAGTGTTGATAAATAGGACAATATTGCCGTGGTCTAATTGTGTGTAAATACAGAAGGAATAGACGTCTCTGTTGTGTTCAGTACTTGAAAATTCTTCAATCATTCTACAGCAATCCCGAAACAGTAATTCTTCAAACCGCTTGTAATCCAACTTTTTCATAATTGGTCCCCCATTTGAGCCTTACGTGAATCTATGGAAGGCTCCTCATTTGTTTATATTATAAAGATTTCTAGTATTTAGGATATAACCTATTATCTAAAAATTCGACAATAGTTGAGGTATTCCTTGCTTTACCGCTAATGAAAAAGAATTATAATGGATTTCTTCATCTTTGGTTACCTGTTTAAAGATTCAATGAAAGAATGTCTATTGTAAAAATAGTCAAAAAAATCACTCTTTTTTGGTACAATAAAGCTATGTAAAGAGGGTGGTGACGAAATGCCTGAATTTAAAGATATCATTACGCCAGTGGATTGTAGGGTAACAGAAGTAACGACACTTAAAGAAGCCCTTGATCTTATGCAAGAAAAGAAGTGGAACCTGTTGCCAGTAACTGACTCAAACAGAGCGCTTCTCGGTGTTTTTACTCGTAGCAGTTTATATCAAATGGTCATAGCTGAATGTCCCCTTAACACTCCCATCAAAAAATACATAATAAAACAGGTTGAAACATTAGATATCAATACCCCGTATGAACAGATTGAGAGAATTGTAAAAACCAGTCAGGTTGGAACAGGTGTGATTATCGATGAACAAGACCAAGTGGTTGGTATTTTAACAAAGACAGATATGGTCATGTCACTTTTACAAACCTCACAGGAATTACAAACGATTAAAACATTAAAAAGGACATTGGAAACAGCCATTGACCATGCATTTGACGGGATTGTCATGACGGATGAAAGGAAAAAGATTCAGATGGTCAGTCCTCCTCTTTTAGAATTATTCAATCTTCAAATCGAAGCGGTGCTACACGAACCAGCTGAGAAAGCACTGCCACAGCTTCACTTAGAAAAGGTTTATGAATCCGAAACCGCTGAAGTAAGCGGGTTTTTAGAGATTAATGGCATTAAATATATCGTTCATCGCATCCCGATTGTAGAGGATGGAAGGGTGATTGGGGCAATAGGCAAAGTGGTATTCCGGCAATTAAACGAGGTAAGCGAGCTATTCAAAAAGCTGCAGAAGGCAGAGAATAAGGCAAGCTTTTATCATCAACAATTTCAGAAGTCGGAATCAGCGAGATTCACATGGGACCATCTATTAACCGTTGACCCCTATATGGAAAAATTGAAGAAAAGTGCGGCAAAAGCAGCAAAAGGCCGTTCGACCATTCTGATTCGCGGAGAAAGTGGTACGGGCAAAGAACTATTTGCACACGCCATTCATAAAAGTAGTGCGAGAAGTACGGGAAAGTTCATTGTTGTCAATTGCGCAGCCATTCCTGAGGATTTGCTAGAATCGGAGTTTTTTGGCTATGAAGAAGGGGCTTTTACAGGAGCGAGACAAAAAGGGAAGCTGGGTAAGTTCGATTTGGCCAATGGAGGGACTCTTTTTCTCGATGAGATTGGAGATATGTCGTTAGCGCTCCAGGCAAAGCTATTGCGTGTCCTTCAAGAGAGAGAATTTTATCGGGTGGGTGGAACGGTAAGAATTCAAGTGGATGTTAGAATTATCGCCGCTACTAACCGTAACCTTGAAGAAATGGTCAAAGAAGGGACGTTTAGAGAGGATTTATACTACCGCCTCAATGTGATTTCATTAAACGTTCCTCCTCTAAGGGAACGCCTCTATGATGTCGACCATTTAATTGGACAATTCATGATTGAATTTAATCAAATTTTGGGCACAAGCATAATGGGTATAGAGGAAAGGGCAAGAGAAACATTGCTAGGTTACGATTGGCCTGGGAATGTCCGTGAGCTAAGAAACGTGATGGAACGGGCCATGACCTTTGCTGAAAGTGGAAAAATTAAATATGAGGACCTACCTGATTATGTAACAAAGAAGGTGACCATTTTCGAACCATTGGTGAATGTTTCCTTAGTTGAAAATGCTGAGCTTGAAGCGATTAAAAAGGCACTTGTCCAAGTTCAAGGAAATAAAGTAAAGGCTGCTAGGTTACTAGGGATTAGCCGGTCTGGTTTATATGAAAAAATAAAAAAATATAAATTGCCGACTTAGGAACAACAAGTGGTGAGGGGAGACGTGAATACATTACTTCGTCTCCCTCATTTGATGGTGTCCAGTTTTTGGACATTAGATTGTCGTCTGTGTATGGTTGAAATACAACTAATAGTCGAAGAATCCTGTATTGGCCTCTGATTCTACTTTTCTGAATATTGGCACAAAAATTGCATATATAACGGTTGAGTCTTTTTATTAAAGGAGGATCCCAATAATGAATATCGGCAGCCTATTAACGCAAAATGCACGCAAATATCCTGAATTACTGGCCATTGAATGTGAAGGTAGAAGCTATACGTATCGTCAATTTAATGAGGAAGTTAATCAACTGGCACACGGTTTAATGGAACAAGGTGTAAAAAAAGGTGACAAGCTTGCATTAATGATGAAGAATTCGGATCACTTTGTGTTTACTTTTTTTGCGGCTGCCAAAATTGGTGCGGTTGCTGTTCCAGTTAACTTCCGACTGACGGCTTCAGAGGTTCAATATATTTTACAGCAGTCAGACGCTGCGGTTGTTGTTTGTGACCAGGAATTTGAGTCAATCATTGCAGAAGCGAAGCAAGGTGCGGGTGTTCGGTTGGTGATTACCGTTGGTGGTGAACCAGAAACAACAGGCTACTATTCGTATGAAACAATTCTATCCGCTAACATAGAGGAACCAAATGTGGAAGTATCTCAGCAGGACGACTTAGAAATCCTCTATACCTCAGGGACAACGGGGCGGCCAAAGGGAGCATTATTTACACATGACCAAATTTTTAAAGTTGGCATTTCTGTTATCATCAATATGGGAATCCGGCCACATGAGCATATTCTGCATTTAGCACCACTGTTCCACTCAGCACAGCTGAACCTATTCTTGATTTCCGGTGTGGCACTTGGTGCGACCCATATTATCCATCGAGATTTCCATCCAGTAAAAACACTTCAAGCTATTCAAGAGCATAAAATTACCCATCTTTTCGCTGTCCCAGCTATGTATAACTTCCTTCTTCAAGTACCAAATGCAGCAGATTATGATCTATCTTCCATAAAGAGAGTCGGGTATGGTGCCGCACCAATGGCACCTGAGTTGGTCAAAAAAAGCATGCAGCTATTTAAAACAGACCAGTTTTACAACCTGTGCGGTTTAACTGAAGCCGGACCTGGAGGCATTCTTCTCGATCCTGAGGGACATAAGAATCATCTAGGAAAAGGTGGAAAGCCTATCTTCTTAACGGAAACACGGGTGGTGAATGAAGAAGGAATTGATGTGTTGCCCGGCGTGATTGGGGAATTTATTGTTCGCAGTCCGATGGTCATGAAGGAATATTATAAAAAGCCGGAGGAGACAAAGAGCACGCTGAAGGATGGCTGGCTTTATACAGGGGATTTAGCAACGATGGACGAGGAAGGCTATATTACGCTTGTGGACCGGAAGAAAGATATGATCATCTCCGGCGGGGAAAATGTGTATTCGGTTGAAGTTGAAAGCGTTCTCTTTGAGCATCCGGGTATTCTTGATGCCGCGATTATCGGGTTGCCGGATGAAGTCTGGGGTGAGGCAGTCTGCGCCATCGTTGTACCGAAAGAGGGGGCTGTGATTGACGAGCAGGAACTGCGAAGCTTCTGTCGTCAAAAGCTTGCAGGCTATAAGGTGCCAAGACGGATTTTTATCGAGGAGCAACTGCCGAGAAATGCTTCTGGAAAAGTATTAAAATATCAGCTGCGACAGAAGATGCGGACGGGGAGTAATGTGAAGTAGTGTTGGCTGGCGGAAAATTGTAGATAAGTAATGAATTTGTGTAGATAAATGATAAAAGTGTGTAGAAAAGTTATAAAAGTGTGTAGAAAAGTTATAAAAGTGTGTAGATAAACTTCAAAAACGTGTAGATAAATTGAAAAAGTGTGTAGATATAATCAAGAAACGTGTAGAAAAACGATGAACCCTCGCTATTAAACGTAGGCGTTCTCATAATGAAAGAGAGGTTTTTTAAATGAAACATCCATATTTAACTGATGACCATGAAATATTTCGCCAATCATTAAGAAAGTTTTTAGAAAAAGAAGCATATCCCTTTTATGAGCAGTGGGAAGAAGACAGGATGATTCCTCGATCTTTTTGGAAGAAGATGGGAGGGCAGGGCTTCCTATGTCCAGATATCGATGAGAAATATGGTGGCAGTGAGGTCGACTGGGGCTTTGCGGTTGTTATTAATGAAGAATTGGAACGAGTAGGCTCCGGTTTAATTGGAATTGGCCTTCACAATGATATTGTTGTTCCCTACATCACAGCCTATGGAACAGAGGAGCAAAAGCAGCGCTGGCTGCCTAAATGTGTCACCGGTGAAATCATTACCGCTATTGCGATGACCGAGCCAGGTACGGGTTCAGACCTAGCCAATATTAAAACAACTGCCAAGCTGGACGGCGACCACTATATTGTGAATGGTCAAAAGACGTTCATTACAAATGGTATCCAGTCAGACCTCGTCGTTGTTGCTGTGAAGACCGACACACAAGCCGTTCCTAAGCATAAAGGTGTCAGCCTGCTTGTTATCGAACGAGATACTCCTGGTTTTTCAAGAGGAAGAAAGTTAAACAAAGTCGGGCTCCATTGCCAGGATACTGCGGAATTAATCTTTGAGGATTGTCGTGTACCAAAGGAAAACCTGCTTGGTGAGGAAGGCAAAGGCTTTCTTTATTTAATGGAAAAGCTTCAGCAGGAACGACTTCTTGTAGCAATTGGGGCGCAAACAGCATCGGAAGTAATGCTAAAAATGACTATGGATTATGTGAAAAGTAGAGAAGCTTTCGGCAGACCCGTCAGCCAGTTTCAAAATACGCAGTTTAAAATTGTCGAGATGGCCACGGAAATTGAAATGGGCAGAGCTTTCCTTGATCAGTTAATTGCTGAACATATTGAAGGGAAAAACGTGGTGACAAAGGTCTCGATGGCGAAATGGAAGTTAACTGATATTGCTAAAAGGATCGCTGCGGAATGTATGCAGCTCCACGGTGGCTATGGATATATGGAAGAGTATGAGATTGCGAGACGATTCCGTGATATCCCGGTTTCCAGCATTTATGCCGGTACGAATGAAATTATGAAAACCATTATTGCGAAAAACTTAGGATTATAGAAAGAGGGGACGAGAACGATGCGTGAAGTTGTTATTGTGGAAGGCGTACGTACGCCAGTTGGAAGAAGAAATGGAATGTTAAAGGATATTCGTCCAGACGACCTAGCGGGTTTAACATTGAAGGAGCTTGTGAACCGGGCGGGAATTGACCCTGCGATTGTTGATGATGTGATTTTAGGCTGTGTCACTCAAGCGGGGGAACAGGCGGGAGATATTGCTAGAGTTGCGGCGTTAATTGCTGGTTTCCCAATCGAAGTTCCAGGGACAACGATTGACCGTCAATGCGGTTCTAGTCAGCAAGCTGTCCACTTTGCAGCACAGGCGATTCTCGCTGGTGATATGGATGTGGTGATTGCTGGTGGGGTGGAAAGCATGTCGCGTGTTCCGATGGGCTCCAACTACAAAGGGGCGGAAGAACCTTTTAGTCCTACTTTAAAAACTAAATACGAAATGATTCATCAGGGGCTGTCCGCTGAGAGGATCGCTGAAAATTATGGATTTACTCGTGAGGAGCTCGACCAATTCTCGCTTGATAGCCATCAGAAAGCATTAAAGGCACAAGAGGAAGGGTACTTCGCAAGAGAAATCTTCCCACTTGAAGTGACACTTCCAGATGGCACAACTACGGTGGTTAAGGATGATTCTGGTCCGAGAAAAGGGACCTCTTTGGAAGCTTTAGCAGGACTGCGGACTTCTTTTAAGGAAGATGGCGTCATTCATGCGGGGAACTCAAGTCAAATTAGTGATGGGGCAGCTGCCTTGTTGTTGATGTCCCGTGAAAAAGCAGAAGAGTTAGGGTTAAAGCCTCGCTTCCGCGTTCATACACGTGTGGTTGTGGGATCTGATCCAACATTAATGCTGACAGGGCCGATTCCAGCTACAGAAAAGGCGTTAGAAAAATCGGGCTTAACGATTAATGATATCGATGTATTTGAAGTCAATGAAGCGTTCGCTCCAGTTCCACTCGCTTGGTTGCGAGAGACGGGTGCAGATCCTGCGAAGCTCAATCCAAATGGTGGTGCGATTGCACTCGGCCATCCACTAGGCGGCAGCGGTGCCCGTTTGATGGTGACGATGATGCACGAATTGGAGCGGAGCGGCGGCCGTTATGGTTTACAGACAATGTGCGAAGGTCATGGCATGGCTAATGCTACGATTATTGAGAGATTAGAGTAAGTTTTAGGTTGGGAATCTTGGATTCGCTCATATTAACTTGAAATTCGCTCATATAATCATCAGGGAGCTAGATTCGCGAATAAATGGGCTATATTCGCGAATAAAAACCAAACATTCGCGAATAAAAACTCAAAATTCGCGAATAAAAGCCTAAGATTCGCGAATAAGCATCAATCAGACATATACATTCCTGCAAAAAACATAAAAAGGCAATCGGCAACACCGATTGCCTACCAAACTATTAAACGGAGGCGGTTAAATGAGTACAACAATCGGAAAAATCTTTGATTTGACGGTAAAAAAGTTCCCAAACAAGGAAGCCATATATGATGTCAGGAAAAATACCCGCTACACCTACAAAGAATGGAACGAACAGGTTAACCGACTAGCTCATGCACTAGTCAACGAAGGGGTACAAAAAGGCGACCGGGTTTCCACCTTCCTCTTTAATACCGAAGAACTCGCAACCACCTTTATCGCCTGTGCCAAAATTGGTGCTGTATTCAATCCGATTAATTTCCGTTTAATGCCGGAGGAAGTCGCCTATATTTTATCTGATGCGAGCCCAAAAGTAGTTCTTTTTGAACATGCACTAGAGCCTGTCATTGCTGCTATTGAAAACCGATTCCCTCAAAGTGCCTTCTGGTTTATTGATGAAGACACACCTGCCTATGCAACCAACTACCAAGAAAAGCTAACCACTAGCTCAACTCAAGAGATCCATGCAGAAGTAACTGAAAATGACCTATATGCCATTATGTATACAAGTGGGACAACCGGTCGGCCAAAGGGAGTCCTCCACCGCCACCGGAACATGGTCGAACAAAGCTTACTAGTTATCGGGGCGACTAAATACGAAGCGATAGATGTTGGACTTGTAACCGCACCCATGTTCCACTGCGCAGAACTCCATTGTGCCATCCTACCGAGAATTCATGTAGGTGCACGAAATGTGGTGCTTCACCAATTCAATCCAAAGAAAGTATTAGAGTTAATCGAACAGGAGAAGATTACAAAGTTCTTCGCGGCACCGACCATGTGGAACATGCTTTTACAAGAAGACCTTAATCAATATGATATTTCAAGTTTAAAGCTAGGTTTATATGGTGCTGCACCAATGGCTCCGTCCCTTGTACATGCCTGCCATGATCGCTTAGGCATTGCACTTGTCCAAGCCTATGGAATGACAGAAATGGGCCCAGCTATTACTTTTCTATCAGCAGCGGATCAGCTGACAAAAGCAGGCTCTGCCGGCCAGGCATGCCTAAATCATGATATCCGTATTGTCCGTACCAAAGAGGATGGTCCATCCGATCCGGACGATGTGGTTCCTGCAGGGGAAACGGGAGAAATCATTGTCCAAGGCCCGTGTATGATGTCAGGGTATTTCAATCGGGAGGAAGCAACAGAGAAAGCCCTGTATAAAGGCTGGTACCATTCTGGAGATATCGGCTATTTAGATGAGGATGGCTATCTATGGGTGAATGATCGTGTAGACGATATGATTATCAGCGGTGGGGAGAATATCTATCCACGGGAAGTAGAGGATCTTCTGCATGCCCATGCCGGTGTCCTTGATGTGGCGATTGTTGGCCAGCCTGATGACCGTTGGGGTGAAACGGTTACAGCGTTCGTTGTAAAAAAGGACCCTAATGTGACAGAACAAGAGCTGGATGAATACTGCAAGAACAGTGATAAACTTGCGAATTATAAGCGGCCTCGAAAATACGTTTTTTGTGAAGCACTCCCACGAAATGCAAGTGGAAAAATCCAAAAATTTGTGCTTCGAAAGCAGTTGGAGGAGCTATTTGCCACAGGCTCGAAAAATTTGTAAAAGGAAAGGGTCCTAATCATGCTGGAAGGTATAAAAGTAATAGATTTCACCAACTACTTACCAGGACCATATGCGACATTACGATTGGCCGAATTAGGTGCGGAAATCATTAAGGTGGAACCGCCTGAAGGAGACCCTGCGCGAAATACAGGAATATCGAAACAGGGTTCAGGGCTTGTTTTTCTGGCGAATAACCGGCAAAAGAAAAGCATCACCTTGAATTTGAAGGAGAAGGACGGAGTAGAAACGGCACTAAAATTAATTGCCCATGCGGATGTCCTTATTGAGAGTTTTAGACCTGGTGTGATGGAAAGACTTGGGCTTGGGTTTAAGGCGGTTCAAAAGGTGAAGCCTGAAATAGTGTATTGCTCCATTTCGGGCTATGGACAAAAAGGTCTGCTGAGTAAGCTTGGAAACCACGATCTCAATTATATGGCGTTAAGCGGTGTATTGGCTCAATTGAAGGATAAACAGGGCAAGCCTGTTCACCCATCGATTACAATTGCTGATTATCTAGGTGGATTTGCAGCAAATGAACGAATCCTTGCAGGACTAGTCTCACGGTTTTTAACTGGAAAAGGAAGCTATCATTCTATTTCAATCACTGATCAGCTTGTATCGTTACTGGGTAATCATGTAATGGTAGAAAAAGAAACTGGTGAGGCGAACGGTATTAGTGTGCTAAACGGTAGCATCATTTCATATGCCTTATACGAAACGCAGGACGGAAGGTATATGAGTATCGGGGCATTGGAGCCAAAGTTTTGGCGAAATTTTTGTATAGCCCACGGACGTGAAGATTGGATTGCAGCACACTTTTCTAAAACGGAAGACTCAAACCCGATTTTTCAAGAAATCACCACCCTTTTTAAAAAGAAAACCTTCTATGAGTGGATTGAGTTTGCTCAAAAGGTAGATTGCTGTTTGACGCCCGTGTTGGAAGTGGGGGAACTGAACGATCATCCTTATTTTAAAGAAAAAGAATTAATTTTCACCTCCTCCTGGGGGGACTGCCAAGTGAAGATGCATAGTGATTTAAAACAGGAAGTAATCTCACAGCCTCCTAAAAAAGGCGAGCACAAAGACCAAATCTTAACTAATCTATTTGTATAAAAAGATCTAGACTGTCGAGATGTAATCGGCAGTCTTTTTAATTAAGAAAAAAATTCCAAATTAATGTTGACTTAGAGCTAACTCTAAGTTGTAGCATGTATATAGGAGGTGTTGGAGAATGATGTACAGTATATCTGAAGTTGCCGAGCAAACAGGGTTTTCGGCACATACGTTACGATACTATGAAAAAATTGGCCTTTTGTCTTCACCAACAAGGCTTGGCGGAAAGAGGCTGTATACAGCAGGGGAAATACGTCTGCTGCAATTCATGAAGGTTCTTAAAAATACAGGAATGTCTTTAGAAGATATACAAGAGTTCTTGGTAGATGGATGTCTTCTAGAAAATAAGGATGCTGAGCAAGACAGAAGTAAGAAAGTACAAAAACGAAAGAATATTTTAGAAAAGCATTTGCTGACATTGGAGCAACAAAAAAGAGAATTGGAAATGGTCATTCAGCTAACGGAAGAGAAGCTAGCAACTTATCAAGACATGATGGAGGAGGATCAGAATGATAAACAGTAAAGTGGTAGGCATGTTAATTGGTTTTGTGTTAGTGACGGGTGCCACCTTCAACCTTGCCAAGTACGCCGTTCAATATTTTTCTGCAGCAAGTGCAGCAGGATGGAGATTTGGCATTGCGGCACTTGTTATGTTTGCTCTTCTAATCATTCAAAAGAAAGTAAGATGGGAAACCATTCGCAGGCACGGAATCACTTATACCATACTTGGGGTAGTGGGGATTTTTGGATTTAATGCCTTTTTCTTTTTCGGAATGAACCATACTTCGCCATTAAATGGAGCCTTAATTATGGGAACGAATCCACTAGTGACTACCATATTGGCATATTTAATTTTAAAGGCACCAATCAACAAAAAACAAACCGTAGGAATTCTTTTTGCCCTAGTAGGAGTAACCCTGGTATTGACAAAAGGATCTTGGGAAGTGATTCAAACTCTTTCATTTTCAAAGGGTGACTTGTTCATCTTAGCGGGGAATGTGTGCTGGGCCTTGTATGGGGTATTAGGGAGAAAGTATTTAAAAACGAGTTCTTCCTTAGAGACTACTACCTACACGATGATCGTCGGTGCTTTGTGCCTTATCGGATTAGCTGCCTTTTCACCAAGTGTGAATCCAGTCACCACCAATGTACCAATCGCAGCTTGGGGAGCCATTTTATTTATGGCCATCTTCACCAGTGTCTTTGGCTATCTATGGTGGAACAAAGCAATGGAGATGATAGGAGCGGCAAATACGGCCGTATTCTTTAATTTAGTGCCAGTTGTTACCATGCTTATCTCAATCGCAACAGGTACCCCCGTTACCATGGTTCAAATAATAGGAACCATCATGGTGATTTCAGGCGTTCTATTATCCTCCGGTTTTTTAAACTTTGGAAAAGTGTATAAAGTGTTAGCGAGGTCTCTTGAATAAGAGATCTTTTTTGCATGGACAACTAGGAAAGTTCACAAATTTTTTTTCAAAAAGCAGTATAATAGAATCATGACGATTTTCAGCTAAGAGACACAATCCAAATTGAGAGGAGGACCCCCTTTGTTTGAAAACGCATTGCCGTTACTAGAAACGCATTTTGGTTACAGCTCCTTCCGTACGGGACAAGAGCAGGCTATTCAATCCGTGTTAAACGGACAAAATACCATTTGCGTCATGCCCACGGGCGGTGGTAAATCGATTTGCTATCAAATCCCTGCGCTAGTCCTACCAGGAACCACGCTTGTCATTTCCCCATTAATCTCTTTAATGAAGGACCAGGTAGATGCCCTCATTCAAGTCGGTATTTCAGCCACATTTATTAATAGCTCATTAAGTTTTAGTGAAGCAAGTGAACGGATTCGTGAAGCTAAACAAGGGAAATACAAACTGCTATACATTGCACCAGAAAGATTAGAATCACAAGAATTTATCGAGGACATAAGAGAAATGGACATCCCGCTTGTAGCTGTGGACGAAGCCCACTGTATTTCACAATGGGGACATGATTTTCGTCCCAGCTACCGCCATATTCAACAAATGCTGAATACCCTACCGCAAAGACCGAATGTTCTTGCACTAACGGCGACAGCAACACCAAGAGTGCGTGAGGATATTTGCCGTCTCTTAAGCATTGATGAAAGAAATACGATTATTACAGGATTCGAACGGGAAAATCTGTCTTTCGCCGTTATCAAAGGTCAAGATAGACAAAAGTATCTCTTCGACTATTTGAGAAAGAACGATAAAGAAGCCGGGATTATTTATGCGGCGACACGGAAAAATGTAGATCAACTTTATGAAAGACTTACTAAAGAAAATATCAATGTTGCTCGCTACCATGCAGGGATGGGAGATGTGGAGCGAAACCATGAGCAGGAACGGTTTTTAGAGGATAAGGCAACGGTAATGGTTGCCACTTCTGCCTTTGGGATGGGGATAGATAAATCCAATATTCGATATGTTGTTCACTATCAAATGCCGAAGAATATGGAGAGCTATTACCAGGAAGCAGGTCGTGCTGGACGTGATGGACTGGAGAGTGAATGTGTTCTGTTATATTCGCCACAGGATGTGCAGGTCCAACGATTTCTTATCGATCAATCTAGTGATAGAACCCGCATGACACAAGAGTTGGACAAGCTTCAGCAAATGGTGGACTATTGCCACACGGAAGATTGTCTGCAGGAATTTATTTTAAAATATTTTGGTGAAACGGAGACTGAATCCTGTGGTCGATGTGGGAATTGCCTGGATACTAGAACAAGTATAGATGTAACCAGAGAAGCACAAATGGTCATGTCCTGTGTCATTCGGATGGGGCAACGCTTTGGTAAAACCATCACAGCCCAGGTTTTAACAGGATCGAAAAATCAAAAGGTGGTGGAAATGGGTTTTAACAGGCTGCCTACTTACGGAATTATGAAGGAAAAGAGTGCAAAAGATGTAAGTGATTTTATTGAATTCTTGATTTCACAAGAGTTAATTGCCATTGAGCAAGGACAATTTCCTACTCTTTTTGTTTCTCCTAAGGGAAAAGAGGTTCTATTAGGAAAGCAACAGGTATACAGGAGAGAAACGGTTCAGGTTAAGCAAGTGTCTAAGAACGATCCGTTATTTGAAGTGTTACGTGAGGTACGAAAACAAATTGCTGAATCGGAAAAAGTACCACCATTTGTTATATTCTCTGATGCTGCCTTAAAGGATATGTGTGTCAAACTTCCTATCACGAACGAGGAGTTTTTACAGGTAAGCGGTGTGGGTGAACTGAAGCTTCAAAAATATGGATTTCGGTTTATTGAGGCAATACTCACATTCGTTGAAGACAATCCGGATTATCAGAGTGAACATGGATCTGTAGAGAATGCGCCGAAGAAGCAGGCAAAAAGGACGGTCACTGATTCGCATTTGGAAACATTGACATTGCATCAAGGTGATTATTCAATAATGGAAATTGCTGAGAAGCGTGATTTAGCGGTTAGTACGGTGGAGAATCACTTAATTCAATGTGCACAGCAGGGGTTAGAGGTCGATTTTTCAAAACATATCCCAGCCGAATACATACCGCTTTTAGAAAAAGCAGTGGGAGAAGCTGGGCGTGATCGACTAAAACCCATTAAGGAACTCCTTCCAGAAGAGGTTAGCTACTTTATGATTAAAGGCTATCTATATTTTCTAAGTAAAAATAAATAGGTCAATAAATATTACAAATATTACTGTTGTTAGAATATTTTAAATAGTTGTCGATATCTTGCTGAATTTGTTGTTATTTCCCCGGGAATTTGTCGATATTCCCTAATTATTGGATAAGGTGATAGCATTCGACAATGTTACTACAAAAATGGCTGACTCTAGAAAGGAGTCAGCCTTATTTTTATTCCTGATATTCATCTAAAAACGGTTTATTTACGTAATAATACATCATTGCCATAAATACAGCTCCGCCAATCAGATTGCCGATTGTAACAGGAACAAGGTTGTGAATCACGCCACCCCATGAAATCGTTCCTGGGTGATTTAGTACTAAGGCAATAGCGAATGTACACATATTAGCAATACTGTGCTCATATCCGGAAATAAAGAAACAGAAGACAAACAGCATCATGGCAAACATCTTTGGTCCATCCCCTTTTAACCCCATTGGCAGGAAAAAGGCCATACAAACAAGCCAGTTACAAAGAATTGCTCTGAAAAACAACTCTGTTGTTGGGACTTGCATTTTTACTTCCACGACATGAAGGAGAAACCCATTAACTGAAGAGCTCGCATAAAGTCCTGTTGTGAAAATAATAAAAGCAAAGACAGCGGCACCTAGGATATTTCCTGTATAACTGCAAACCCATAGTTTTAGTACTTCTATCCAAGTCATTTTCTTACGGAGTGCAGCGTAGGTGTAATAAAACGTATTTCCTGTAAATAGATCACCACCACCATAGGCAATTAATATAATCGCTGCTCCGAAAGTAAGAGCGGCCATTGGGTAGGCAAACGGGGAGTCTACTACATAAAAGAAATTACCGGTTTTAAACGCAACAATGACCCCAAAACCAATAAACATACTGGCAAGCATCGAGCGTAAAATATATCGGAGGATGCTTTGTCGAAATATCTTAATCTTTTTTAAGGCTAATTTTTCTGCTTCATGCAAAGGCTGCATTTCCATTTCTACTACCACCATTCACAATTCGTTTACTATCAATTTATTTTTCAATAATCATGGAACAAATATGTATTATACGGGAATTACTTCAATTACCCAACGGAAAATAGGGAAATGCCATAGAATATTCTCAATTTATATTCATATGCTTTTGTAACTAATATAAATAGCTACTTGGCCTCGTGATGCGCTATAATAAGGTTTTTCCTACTACAAAAATAAAGGAGTTTGTATGAAGACATTAAATAAAATTACCCCCCAGTTCGATCCTTGGGAAGCGTATTTAGATGTAACACAATACGGAAAACCTCTGCTTACCAATATCGAATTAACGACTACCACTCTTTGTAATATGCGTTGCGAGCATTGTGCTGTAGGATACACCCTCCAAACAAAGGACCCGTTAGCACTTCCAATTGAGCTTATATTACATAGGTTAGAGGAAATTCCACAACTACGTTCGTTAAGTATTACAGGGGGAGAACCTATGCTTTCGCATAGCTCTGTCAGTAATTATGTAATGCCCATTTTAAAGTATGCCCATGAGCGCGGAGTTCGAACACAGATGAATTCGAACCTAACCCTTGATTTAAATCGGTATGAAGAAATTATTCCGTATTTGGATGTATTACATATTTCACATAATTGGGGAACGGTGGACGATTTTGTAGAAGGCGGCTTTGCAAGGATGGAGCGGAAGCCTGATTATAGCCAGCGAGAAAAATATTTTACGAGAATGATAGAAAATAGCAGGGAACTGGTAAAAGCGGGTGTCATGGTTTCAGCGGAAACCATGTTAAATAAACGGACACTGCCTCATTTGGAAAAGATTCACCGGCAAATTGTAGATGAAATGCTTTGTCAACGCCATGAAGTGCATCCTATGTATCCGAGTGATTTCGCCAGTAATCTTGAAACATTATCATTAAGTGAAATTAGGGACGCAATTCATCATTTATTAGACATAAGGGATGAAAATGTATGGATGCTCTTTGGAACACTGCCATTTTATGCTTGCAGCAGTAAACAGGAGGATTTGGACCTTTTAAAACGACTTTATCAGAGTGAAAATGTAACCGTCAGAAATGATCCAGATGGTCGTTCCCGTTTGAATGTGAATATATTTAACGGTGAAATTATTGTAACGGATTTCGGAGATACTCCTCCTTTAGGAAATATCCAAACAACCACACTTGAAGAGGCCTATCAAGCTTGGCAAAACACAGGCATAGCGAAGGAGTTAAGCTGTCATTGCCCAGCTGTTTCATGCTTAGGTCCAAATATCTTGGTCAAAAACAGCTATTATCAGGATCTTGATTTTACCAAGTTGGAAGCCAATATTGCAAAAAAATAATCTTTGTTAAACTGGGATGTTGATGTCCGCTCAAGGCGCGAGCGGTTCGCGGGCGGTAAAACATGAGAGGCTAAAAGGACACTCTTTATTGTCTTCTTGCAAATACTTAAGTGAAATGTTATACTAAAGAAGAATTATTTTTGTTCGGTGTAAAGGATAGTATAAGTTAACTTTTCGTCTTGATGATCACTGAGTGCAAGGATAGTACCATAATGTGTGCAAAAGCACACAGCAGGAGGAAACACACATGGAACAAGGTAAAGTAAAATGGTTTAACGCAGAAAAAGGTTTTGGATTCATCGAACGCGAAGCTGGAGACGATGTATTCGTTCACTTCTCAGCAATCCAAAGCGAAGGTTTCAAATCATTAGACGAAGGTCAAGCTGTTACTTTTGAAGTAGAACAAGGTCAACGTGGACCACAAGCTACTAACGTTCGTAAAGCTTAATACCATTTCGGATAAGACAGGCTCTATTTTATAGAGTCTGTTTTTTTTATTCAAAAGGCTGTGTTAAAGAACAGTGTTGATTTTTATACCCTGTTGATTGGAGCGGAAGACTCGAAGATCCTCGAAAATGCTATCGCATTTCCTTCGTGCGGTGTAGATTCAAGGAAGCTTATTCAATGTCCTGTGGGAGTACGGTTCAGGGGAGACCCCGCAGGCGCAAGCGCCGAGGAGGCTCGCCGAAACGCCCACGGAAAGCGAAGAGCCTGGAGCGGAAATCAATAGGCAATTTTAACAAAGCCATTCAAAAAAAACCAAAACAAAAACCCCACTCATGAATGAGTAGGGCACACAAATGAAACAGTAATTCAAATGGTAGAGTTATTGTATCATATATTTCCGGAATAACCTAATTTATTTCAATAAAGTTACTGGTAACTTTTGTATACTGAATGAGTTATTACGCTGTATGTTTAACAAGCTTAGGATGTCGGAGCAATGATACGAGCAAAATCAGTCCGCTCATAATCAATAAAGCACTGGTACTTATGAAAACGGCGGAAAAGCCAAAGTAGCCAGAAAGAAAGCCCCCCAGCATGGGCCCAATGATGTTACCGAGAAATCTTAGACTATTGTTATACCCGAGGACCTCACCTTGCATGGTAATCGGAGCCTCCTGGCGAATATAAGCAATCCTGACAGGAATGATTCCGCCAATGGTCACACCTAAGGCAATCCGGATGATGACAAGCTGCCAAAGACCAGTCACGATCGCTCCTGGTAAGTACACTATTCCAGCTGAAAATAGAAGTATGACTAAAATTTTGATATAACCATATTTATCTGCAATCTTTCCCCAGTTCCGTGACATGAGTAAGTTGCCTATTCCCGCTGCGGAAAAGGCAATCCCTGAATAAAAAGCAACATTGTTTGGCCCATGCAAATCACTTACAAATAACGACAGGATTGGTTGGATGCTGAAATGGGCGATTTGTACAAGAGATGAAATAAGCAATACAGTTAATAGTACAGGATTTCGTAGGATGTGTTTGATAACCTCTTTACTAGAATAATGTGATTTAGTACCCTTCGTTGGTTCTATGAGAAATTCCTTCGTAGTGATGACAAGCATGGCTGAGATGAATATGGAAATCGAAGTCCATTTAAAGGTGGTCGCATAGCCGAGTGTATCGGCTAAAATTCCTCCGAGCATGGGGCCTAACAGTGAACCCGTTATACTTCCTGTTTGTAATGTCCCAAGGACACGACCAGCAATCTCTTTTGGTGTTTGTGTGGAGATGAATGCCTGTGACATCGGGATAAACCCTGAGAAAAAGCCCATGAAAAACCGTAGAAAGAGCAGCTGCCAGACTGAATGAACAAATCCCATTAAAAAGATAGATACAGCCATCCCTAATCCAGAAATGATAAGTATCTTTTTCCGACCATAGCGATCTCCAATTTTTCCCCAAACCGGTGAAAAAAGAAAGGCAGAAACAAAGGTAATCCCAAAGGTAATACCCGACCAATGCTGGACATATTTCTCAGAAAAGTCCCCAAACGTTTCAATATACAGAGAAATAAACGGCATGACCATCGTCATACTACCGGCAACGAAGAAGTTGGCAAACCACATAATTAGTAAATTACGCTTTGCACTTTCCTGCTTATTCATGGATGGTAACACTTCTTTCTGCAATTTATTTCGGTTTACTAAATATAATCATACCGAAATTTCTTAGGAGAATAAAGCAATAACTGGGTTTAGGTTTAATAATAGTTTTCCCAACTCCGTTCAATATGATTAAAAAGAGTTATTACTTTATTAAAAATATTTAAAATACTATTGACAACTTGTTAATGTGAGTTTAAATTTAGTTTATTACTTTAAATCAATAATACGTTCTCTTATCAAGAGTGGCAGAGGGACTGGCCCGATGACGCCCAGCAACCGTTCCGAAAAGGAATTGGTGCTAAATCCTGCAAAACATCTAATGTTTTGAGAGATAAGAGAGGAGTAGTCCAACATTTGTGATGAAACCTCTCTTTTCTGGAGAGGTTTTTTATTTTTACTTAAAAGAAAACTTCTCCAATGGGAATAGTTTATTTTGATAAGAAAGACAAAAAGGGGGAGCTTTTATCATGAAAAGAAATTTATTAAAAAGTGTGCTTGTATCAACATTGGCTGCAAGCCTGCTACTCACGGGGTGTGCTTCTGGGGGAGAAACGAAGAAAGCTAGTGGAAATAAAAATGTATCACTTGAAGGAGTACCAGAAAAATTTAAAAGTGACAAGTTGAAAATTAAGGTCATTCGTAAAATTGGCGGTGACGACCACACAGCTCAATTCTTAGCAGGAGCAAAAGAAGAGGGAGAAGCCTTAGGATTACAAGTGGATGTGTTTACTGCAAACGGAGATACAGCAAAATTCCATGATGCTATAAATCAGGCGTTAGATCAGGACTATGATGGATTCATTATTTCACATGGTGATGATGATGCGACGGTGAACGATGTAAAGAAAATCGTCGAAAAAGGAAAAAGCGTGGTTACATTTGACTCTAATCCAAAGTTGGCTGAAGTGGAGGGAGTAACACTTACATCACAGGATGACGAAGCATTGGCAACTTTAGCATTGGATCAGCTTGTAAAGGATACGAAGGGCAAAGCCAATATTGCGTACCTTTGGGTTGACGGTTTTCCACCAATGGTTAGACGAAACAAAGTATATCAAGATGTACTTTCAAAAAATCCTGGAATTAAAGAAGTGGAACGGTTCGGTGTAGCCGCTGCAGATACCAGTGTTCAAACACAAAACGCCGTAGCTGCCATGTTAAATAAATATCCAAAAGGAAAGTTGGATGCCATCTTTGCTACTTGGGATGCCTTTGCTATTGGTGCCGCACGAGCTCTAAAAGAGGCGGGCCGTGAAGAAGTAAAAATTTATGGTATTGATGTTTCGAATGCGGACCTTCAAGAGATTCAAAGAAAAGGTAGTGCTTGGAAATACACAGCTGCCGTGGATCCTAAACTAATTGGTGCGGTGGATTTGAGATTGCTTGCTAAAAAACTAGCAGGTGAAGAAACACCAAAAACCTATGATTTAGAGGCTTCTCTAGTTTCACAAGACAATCTTCAAAAGTCTAAAGATCCTGTTAACATGGTTAATCTATCAAAAATTATTTCTGGATGGGGCCAATCAGATGCATTCGAAGAAGATTGGATGAAAACATTAAAAAAATATTATAAATAATTAATGGTTACTATAAGCACTCTCTTTTTCACTTGATTAAGAGAGTGTTTGCTTGATAGGGGGGCGATTTCATGCAGTCAACATTGGAAATGAAAAATATAACTATTGAATTTCCAGGAGTGAAAGCTTTAAATCAGGTTCATTTTTCAACAAAGACGGGAAAGATTCAGGCATTGATTGGAGCAAATGGTGCAGGGAAATCAACTCTAATGAAAGTCCTGTCAGGGGCTTATAATCACTATACCGGTGAAATTGTGCTGGACGGGGAATCTTTGAACATTCGATCACCAAAAGATGCCCAGGATGCGGGCATACAGATTGTCTATCAAGAAGTCGATACGGCACTGATTCCTAATTTAACGGTTGCCGAGAATATTATGTTGATGGACACGGTTCATCATATGGGAAAAAAGCAGTGGATGAACTGGAAGACTCTTCATCAAAAAGCAGCACAAATCCTGGGTGAAATGAATATTACACTTTCTACGAAAAAGCTTGTGAGTGAGCTTTCTCTAGCAGAAAAGCAAATGATTCTCATTGCAAGAGCTGTCTCGAATCGGTGTAAGTATCTGATTCTAGATGAACCAACTGCACCCTTAAGTCATACGGAAACGACCGAGCTTTTTCGAATTGCCCGCGAATTAAAGAGGCAAAATGTCGGGATTATCTTTATTTCGCACCGCCTGCCAGAGATTTTTGAAATCTGTGATGAAATTACAGTAATGAGAAATGGAGAATTTGTTGTAAAAGAGAACATCTCAGAGACAACACAGAATCAAGTGGTGGAGCACATGCTTGGCCAAAAGCTGGAGGAACAGTTCCCGAAAAAGAATACGAGAATTGGAAACACAGTTCTTGAGGTGAAGGGACTTTCAGATAGAAGTAAAATTAAAGATTTCCATTTACATGTGAAATCTGGAGAAATCGTTGGAGTGGCTGGGCTAGTCGGTGCTGGAAAAACTGAGCTGTGCAAGGCGCTTTTTGGTTCTGAAAAATTAACTGGAGGAGAAGTCCTTCTTAATGGAAATAAACTAACTTTGAATAGCCCATATGATGCGGTGAAAAATGGCATGGCATTAGTGC
This sequence comes from Neobacillus sp. PS2-9, assembly GCF_030915525.1. Taxonomy (NCBI): domain Bacteria; kingdom Bacillati; phylum Bacillota; class Bacilli; order Caryophanales; family Bacillaceae; genus Neobacillus; species Neobacillus sp. PS2-9. Next base: position 4,406,512 of record NZ_CP133269.1, on the reverse strand, counting down.
CTGAAGAACGCAGGAAGGAAGGAATTCTTGTCCTTGAATCAGTGGAATCCAATTTGACAGCGGCTAATTTGGGTAGTTTTACAAACGTATTTAGCTTTTTAAATAGAAAGAAAGAAAAGGAAACAGCCAAGCAGTTGATTAGCCGGCTTGGAATTAAAACACCTTCTGAAGAAACAAAGGTTCAAAATCTATCAGGTGGAAATCAGCAGAAGGTCGCAATAGGAAAGTGGCTGGTAGCTGAGGCCGATGTCTATATTTTTGATGAACCAACCAAAGGCGTGGATGTTGGTGCCAAAAAAGACATCTTTGAGCTTATCACGGAATTGGCAAGCAGAGGGAAATCGATTATTTACGCTTCTTCCGAACTATCAGAGATTATGGGAATTACGGATCGAGTCTACATTCTATATGATGGACAATCAATAAAAGAGTTAGAAACGAACCGAACAAACGAGGAAGAACTTTTATTTTATTCCACAGGGGGCAGGTAAAATGGAGACAAATATTTCAGCAAAGAATCAGACCCCAACCAAAAAAACATTTGAATTGTTTCAATTTTTATATAAGTACGGGACCATTATCACGATTCTTGCACTTATCCTTATTTTTTCAGCGGCAAATCCTACCTTTATCCAGGGCAGTAATATTGTCAATATCCTCCGGTCGATTTCGATTGTGACGATTATTGCTATAGGTATTACCATTTCATTATCTGTAGATGGATTCGATTTATCAGTAGGCTCGGTAGCTTCGTTATCGAATGCCATCGTGATTTCTATGTTTGTCTGGTTTTCCCAAAATACCCTCATTGCGATTATCTCTGCGATTGGTGCCTCATTAATTGTAGGTGCTTTGAATTCGTTTATGATCGTTAAGTTACGAATCCCAGACATGCTAATGACTTTAGCGACAATGTTTATCATTCAAGGGACCGCACTTACCTATACAAAAGGCGCGACAGTTTCTCAAAATATGGTGATGCCTGATGGGTCCATGGCAACGGGATTAATCAGTCCATTTTTTGCAAAAATTGGTGAGGTGCCATGGATTATTATCATCATGGCAATAACCGTCATTCTTGTGCATATCTTTCTGACTTATACCAAGCATGGTCGTTACATGTATGTGATTGGCGGAAACAAAGAAGCTGCAAGACTTTCAGGGATCGCTGTTAATAAATATAAAGTGGCGGCATATTTACTCTCTGCTTTGTTTGCATCAATCGGCGGAATTGTCCTGGCATCAAGGGTTATGACTTCAGAAATTAACTCTGGGGCACCCTACCTCATGGATTCGGTTGCTGCAGCCTTTATCGGATTTTCAGTTCTAGGTGCCGGTAAACCAAATGCGTTTGGTACCTTTATCGGTGCGGTATTAATTGGTATTCTGCAAAATGGCCTTGTCATGATGTCTGTACCGTATTATGCCATGGATATTGTAAAAGGGACGGTACTAGCTTTTGCATTAGCGATTACTTATTATAAACAGAAATAATATAATAGACACCTATTCACATTGTGGATAGGTTATTTTTTTATGATCAAGGATATCAACAAATAATGTAGTTTTTATTAACAATATCCACAAGAAAATCACTTATTCACAGGCAGGTAATTATTTAATGGAAGCGAATACATCTTAAGTGAGGAAAATAATGTGATGGAGGGAAGAGTATGACCAGCAAATATCCAATTTTAGAAGGCGCAGAACCGTTTTACTTTGAGGGAAGCAATGTTGGAATTTTAGCATCACATGGGTTTACAGGTAGCACCCAAAGTATGTGGCCACTAGGAGAGGCATACGCGAAAGCGGGCTACACAGTATGTGGACCGCGGCTCAAAGGTCATGGAACTCACTATGAAGAAATGGAACAAACTACCTATCAGGATTGGGTTTCTTCTATTGAAGAAGGATTCCAATGGTTAAAAGACCGCTGCGATACGATTTTTGTCACCGGGCTTTCGATGGGGGGAACATTGACTCTTTATCTGGCTGAAAAGTACCCTGAGATTCGAGCGATTATCCCAATAAACGCCGCTTTGGATATTCCAGAAATGGCTCCTGTCCGGCAGTTAGAAGGGGTAAGGTTTTTAGATGCAATTGGGTCTGATATTAAAAAAGCAGATGTGACGGAATTAGCGTATGAAAAGACCCCTGTTCAATCAATTAAGGAAATCCTAACGTTTATGGAGCAGGTAAAAGCAGACCTTCATAAAATTACCTGTCCAGCATTGATTTTTGTATCGGAAGAGGATCATGTCGTGCCGCCTAATAATTCACAAATCATTTATGATGCTATTCGTTCTTCGGTAAAAGTGCTTCATCATATGAAGGAGAGTTATCATGTTGCGACACTTGATAACGACCAAGCGTTTATTATAGAAGAAACATTAAACTTCATTAAAAAAATCAGTGAAAAGTAGACGTAGGGGCCTTCTACATCGACTTTCTTGTTTATTTATTAGTGAAAAGTAGACGTAGGGGCCTTCTACATGGACGTTCTCGGTAATTTTTAAGAGAAAAGTAGACGTAGGAGCACTCTACATGGACTTTTTCGCTTAATTTTAAGAGAAAAGTAGACGTAGCAACCTTTTCCATCGACTTTCTCGGTAATTTTTAAGAGAAAAGTAGACGTAGGAGCACTCTACATGGACGTTCTCGCTTATTTAATAGTGAAAATTAGACGTAGCATCATTAGCTGGATAATGATTTAGATTCAAGGTACATAAATGTGAATCATCCTTACGCGGTCTTAATTTCAGAGGAAGAAGGGCAAATCTTCCTTAGAGGTAATGCTAGTTTTGATAGAATGGGGAGGAAATTTTTAGCTTTACCTCGTTGAGAGAACTGCAGGAGGGTTTGAAAACAATATTGGAGAATGAGGTAAAAACGATGGTAAATTACCATCGTTTTTTTTATTGTTAGATGCATGAAGTTTGGATGTCAAACTGTTGGCGACTAATGCCGATAAAGGGTTAGTAGATTCAACCCAAGTGCACTTTTTAAACAAATTGAAAAAATATCCAATTTAAATATTGACATTATTAATATGAACAATGATAATATAAACATAAATAATATGAGGTGATGAAAAATGAACATACAAGACGTAATCCTAGGCTTTTTATATGACGAGCCAATGAGCGGCTATGATATTAAGCAAATGATGGAGAACTCCGTTTCTTACTTTTTCGATGCTTCCTTTGGGGCAATCTATCCAGCGCTGAGAAAAATGGAAAAAGAAGGGCTAGTGGAAAAACAAATCATCCAGCAGGACGGCAAGCCGAACAAAAATTTATTTGTAATCACAGAAAGTGGAAGGGAACAATTTCAAACGTACCTAAACAGCCCAATCAATCCCACTGTGACAAGATCAGATATCCTGATCCGCATCTTTTTCGGACGATTTACCACAATAGAAAAGGTAAAGGAATGGCTGCTAGAAGAAAGAGGAAAGAACCAAGCGATGTACGATAATTTAACTAGAATTGCTAATTTGTACCCAAACATGGAACCACATAAAAGATTCACCTTAGAATTTGGGATTCGCCAGGCAGAAATGATTTTGGGAATGGTAGATGAAGAACTAATAAAATTAAATAATAACAAAGGGGATTAACATAATGAAGGGTACGGGTGGAATGAAGGTCGTATTGCTTATGTGTTTAGGGATTTTCGTTTGTATGCTAGATTCAACGATTATGAATATTACGCTTCCGGCAATTCAGGATAGTCTGCATACCTCATTGGAAACAAGTTCGTGGATGCTGAATGTTTACACCATGACCATTGCTGTTTTAGCGATTCCGATGGCACGGTTTGCCGAAATGTTTGGCAGGAATAAATTTTATATAGTAGGATTATTTGTTTTTGGATTAGGTTCTGCACTTTGTGGTTTAGCAACCAATGGTGACTACTTAATCGCAGCACGGTTTATTCAAAGCTTTGGGGCGGCGATCTTAATTCCATGCAGCATGGTAATAGGTATCGCTGCCATGCCGTTGGAAAAAAGAACGCTGCCGTTAACCTTGCTAGGTGCCACACAGGGGTTAGCTACGGCACTTGGGCCAACGGTTGGAGGAATTATTACAGAAAAGCTTAACTGGCATTGGGTTTTTTATGTAAATGTTCCTATTTGTCTGCTGGCCATTGGTGGTGCGTTCCTCATCCTAACAATTAAAAATGAAAGTCGTGTCAAATCAAAGATTGACTGGTGTGGATTACTTTTCTCGGTTACATCCATTTTCCCTTTGAACCTTGTACTGATTAAGGGGAATACATGGGGATGGGACAGCACACAAGCAATTGGTTGTTATGTAATAACACTCGTTTCTATCGTCCTTTTCATCATTGTGGAGAAAAGGTCTAAAGCCCCAATGGTTAACTTAAATCTTTTTAAAGATCGGTTGTTTACCGGTTCAGTTATAACTGTGACAACGGGTTTTGTCTTCCTCATCGGAGTAATGGTCCTTCTACCTCAATTCTTAACAAACTTCCAGCATAAGACAGAGCTTCAAGCTGCATTACTTGTCACTCCTGTATCTGCCGCCATCTTTGTGTTTTCTCAAATTGCAGGCTTACTAACGAAAAAAATTGGATTCACGATCCCGGTCATGTTTGGATTTGGCATGATGGGCATCGCTTACTACTTGTTACACAATTTAAATATTCATAGTACATCAGGCCAAATAATTTTACTGTGCAGTTTGCTAGGATTTGGTTTTAGCTTTGTCATTTCCTCAGCTACGATTGCGAGCACATCCTCTTTTGAAGGCGAAATGCTGACAGCTTCGCAAAGTGTATTTTCGATGTTAAGACAGGTCGGAGTGGTTTTAGCAGTGGCGATCTTTGTTGCAGGTCTTACTACGACTATTCATGATAAGAAACAGGATGTTGTTCATTTTGCTGCCCAAAAACTAGAACAACTAGATGTGCCTCAATCAGCAAAAGAGAAAATTTTTAACGAAACAAAAAAATCAATTACTGCTGAAAAGCAAAATCAAAAAGCGAACCAAACAATAATCTCTAAAGCTGAACGTCAACAGTTAATCAATTCAATTGTAGAAAAGGCACTTTCCTCCATACCAGAAGAGCAGAGAGCGGTAGCCAAAGAAATGGTTTATAAGCAAGTGGAAAAGCAGGTAGACGAGGAAATTGACCATAAAGGAAAAATAGTTAAGACATATGGGGTACAGGTTGGTGACTATGCTCTCAAAACTATCTCATCGAGCTTTGCTGATCTATATAAAAAAAGCATTCCTTTCGTTCTCATTTGTTGTTTAACAGGATTTATTTTTAGGGAAAAAAGGAGAAAGAATTTGGTTAATGCCGTTAAGCTCCAATCAATTGAATAGGTATAAAGCACCGCGAAACCTGTGTTTAGATTTAACGCAGGTTTTGTTTATAAATGTCGAAATACATTAAATTGTATAATTTTTCAGTAAAATATAGTGGTTTTTGTGGTAATATATAATTCAAGCAACTATAATGACTGTGAGTACAATTTCCTATAGTAAACTCATAAAGTGGAGGGGAACTCATGTTAAAAAAGGTATTCGCCATGTTGATTTCTTTTCTATTCATGGCATCATTTGGAACAAGCACATTTGCAGCAGAAACCAAAAGTACTGATTATGACAAAGTAATGGCTTCCATCGAAAAAACGAATTATGAAATCGAGCAAAAAATTGCAAAAGCAGTCAGCGACGCAGATAAACTTGAAGCAAAGTACATAACTGATATCCAAAAGATTGATGAAGGCGACAAACGATATAATGAAAGAACAGAAAAATATAATAACGATCTCGATAAATTAATAACCGATTTATATACTACAACATTGAAAATGTCTACTGATGCAATCAATAAGGCAGCAGAATGGGGCATCCAAGCAGAAGCGTACTGGACACTTGTGGAAATTGGGGGCAGGTGGGTTTGGATTGACCCAATTCGAGTTTGTCATTAAGAAACTGGGGGTTTTTTAATGAAGGGTCTATTCCTTGGATCGAAAGAAAAATTTTTAGAAAAAGTTATTGATTCAACTTCAGAATTTAGTTTGATTGCCAAAGGTGATGGATCGGAGGTAATAATACAAACTATTAGTGGAGGAAAAACCTTTTATGTCTTTCCAGGTGATGAGCCTGAAACAATGGAATTTTTTTTTATACTAGATGGGGAATGTGTTTATGAAGAAAATGATACTGAAATTCACTTAAAAACAGGTGATTATTTTTATATCCATCATCTTGAAGAAGCTACTTATTTTAAAGCTCTAACAAATATGAAGCTTATTTGGTTTACCACTCAGCCAGCCTTTCACTTCATAAGCAGAAGCATTTATGAACTAACAAAAATCGTTAAACAAATAGAACATAAAGACAAATATACCTATCAACATAGCGCAAGGGTTCAAACCTATTCAATTAGACTTGCTAAACAATTACAACTTTCTAAAGAAAAATTAGAAAATCTTTACTTTGCTTCCTTGTTTCACGACATAGGAAAAATTAATGTTCCAGAAGAAATACTAAACAAACCTAGAAGACTCACGAATGATGAATATGAAATATTAAAAAAGCATTCAGCGGATGGCTGTGAAATGGTGAAATCCACCTATTATTCTCATATCGGAGAAATTATCTTACAGCATCATGAACGGCTGGATGGTTCGGGATACCCTAATGGACTTAAAGGTGACCAAATACTCCTTGAAGCTCAAATCATAGGAATTACTGATACATATGATGCGATGACATCGGATAGAGTGTATAGAAAAGGAATGACCCCAGCTCTAGCCATAACAGAATTAAAAAAATTGTCAGGTCGTTATTACCAAGCATCTATTGTTGAAGCATTTGAAAAAGTACTAATTATGGACGGGAAACTTAAAGAAGAAGACTTAAAACAAGTTCCAAGCTAATAAGGAACTTGTTTTTTTGGCTTATAATTGATTCATAACCTAATTTTGATTAAACTAAGTAACAAATGTAAAGATAATGTGGTGAGTATTAATGGAGAACCAAGTTGAAGGAACCTATGATATTATGGAGGTCTGCTTACTTGCTGGAAAAATCATGCTCCAAAGCGGTGGAGAGACGTATCGAGTGGAAGATACTATGATGCGCATAGCCGCAGCCTTTGGAATTCATACGACACATAGCTATGTGACCCCAACTGGAATCATATTTTCAGCTGAAGGTACAGAACCAACTAAAACGAAGCTCATTCGAATTTCAGAGCGGTCCACGGATTTAAAAAAGGTGGCCATGGTAAATAGCATTTCTAGAAGTATCAGCAGTGGTGAAATGAATATAAATGAAGCATTAAAGCAATTAAAAGAAATTGACTCCTTAGATGTGACTTTTCCCTTTAAGTATCAGGTGGCAGCTGCTTCATTAGCTAGCGGTTGCTTTATGATTATGTTTAATGGCGGGTGGAATGATTTTCTTCCTTCAATGCTCTCAGGAGGCTTGGGCTATCTAAGTTTTGTATACTTTCATCGTTTTGTTCCAATTAAGTTTTTCTCGGAATTTTTAGCCTCGTTTGTTATTGGCTTACTATCTGTATTACTTGTCAAACTGGGTTTAGGAGATCAATTAGATAAAATTATTATTGGCTCTGTTATGACGTTGGTGCCAGGGCTATTAGTAACCAATGCAATTAGAGATTTAATGGCAGGGCATTTAGTATCTGGTTTATCCAAAGGGGCAGAAGCATTTCTAACAGCATTTGCCATTGGAGCAGGCATTGCCGTTGTGTTATCGTTTTTATAAAGGTGGCTTGAATGAACTTGGAAATTCTAGGTCAATTAATAACAAGTTTTTTAGCAACAGGAGCCTTTGGCATCCTTTTTAATGCACCAAAAGAGACTTTGGTTAAATGTGGGTTGATTGGAATGGGTGGCTGGTTAATTTACTATCTACTCGAGAGATATTCTAATGATGCCATTTTTGCTACATTAGCTGCCACGATTTTTATTGCGGTTCTGAGTCAGGAATTAGCTAAGTTTTACAAAACTCCAGTCATTATCTTTAGTGTGGCAGGGTTAATCCCTTTAGTACCAGGGGGTCTAGCCTATGATGCTATGCGGAACTTTGTGGAGAATAATTACAATGCAGCATTAGGCTCTGCAGCAAAAGTATTGATGCTGGCAGGAGCTATTGCCTTCGGCTTAGTTTTTTCTGAGGTAATTAATCAAGTCATTCGAAAAATTAATCAAAGCAGGATATGAATATTCTTATTTTCCCCCTTAGTTAAAAAAACTGAGGGGATTTTCTTAAGGATAAGTTAAGGTATAATAATTATGATAATTTGGAAAAGTTTTTCCTTTATCCATTTAGTAATGTTTGGTAATGTTATATAGTAGTATTTTACTAGTTTGCTTGTTGCTTACAAAGACTATCATAAGGAATGGTATATTCGTCTATGAAAAAATTGTTATTCGTTATTATTATACTAATCATATCTTTTATAGGAGCAAATACAATTTTTGCAGGTAAATTTAACTGGCAGGATGTCGTTCAATTGAAAGAAGTGGTGCGAACAAAGTCTACGGATGTTGAACCACAAAAGGAGACTGAGCCACTAACAGCAAATAAAGAAGTCCTACAAGAAGAAGCAGAGCCAGTAAATGAAGTGAAATTAACCAATACAGAGCCAAGTATTCCGGATAATATCATGCTGGATGTACCATTGCTTAATCAAATGGACGCACCCAAGCTTTATAATGGGTGTGAGGTTACAAGTTTAGCGATGATTCTAAACTATCATGGGGTTAAAGTGACAAAAAATGATTTAGCTGAAAATATTAAAACAGTTCCGTTAACCTATAATAATGGGAAAAAGGGAAATCCAAATGCTGGCTTCGTGGGAAATATGGCAAAGGGTCCTGGACTGGGTGTTTACAACGGGCCCATATTAGAATTGGCTCAGAAATATGTGGGTGATCGTGCAGTGAACTTAACCAATCACCGATTCGAGGATATATTAAAAAAGGTCGGCCAAGGGCTACCCGTATGGATTATTACTACTTCAACCTTTGCGCCAGTCTCTGTTTTTCAAACGTGGGATACGCCACAGGGAAAAATTGATATTACGTTTAGTGAACATAGTGTTGCCATCACAGGCTATGATGAAACTCATATTTACGTAAATGACCCTTATGGAGTCAAAAATAGAAAATTGAACCGTGAAAACTTCATTAAAGCTTGGGAGCAAATGGGCAAGCAAGCGATTGTTATAGAGAAATAAAAAATCTAAAGATATATTTATATATTTTTAAAAAAAGATTCTCCTGCCACAGTACTTATGCTGTGGTTTTTTTGTTTTTAATAGAGGAGAATCATCTATTGTATAAGACTTTTAGAAAAATCAAATTTTTCCTTTACCAAATCAAAAAATCCAATTATAGTAAAATTAAGATACAATAAAATTACAATAGTAAAAACTAACCTATTGGTCGACAATTTGTGATTCTAAGTAACACTTTTTTCATTATTCGATTTACTTTTGAGATGTCCTTATAGAAGGAACCATAATAGTACCTGTTATAAAAAAGGGGAGCTTATAACATGGAGTTAAAAAAGGGTATGGTATTAAAAGAGGATATTTATTCCTTAACGGGTGTATTGCTTTTAAAGAAGGGAACTGTATTAAAAGATGACCACATGCATTATTTGAGTCGACATAAGATTCAAATACAGGAGTACGACCAACCAAAGGATTTAATAGGAAAAAAATTTGGCGAACTAAATGAAGTAGTTTATAGAAGTGTTTATTCATCCGTCCAGGAGTTACAAAGAAGTATTAGTGGAAAATCAAAACTCGATGACAATGAGATTCAGGAAATGGTTGATACATTTCAAGAATTACATGAGGAGTTTGCCATAAAGGACATTGGGGTTTTAGAGTTAATGGAAAGATTCTCTGAGGATGAGTATTTATTTAAGCATTCCATTAATGTTGGTTTAATAGCTAGTAAAATAGGAAGAATACTAAAATTATCGGAAAAGCATCAACAATTCTTAGCCAGTATGGGTCTGTTTCATGATGTCGGGAAGTTTAAAATTGATCCAATGATTTTAAATAAGCCCTCTAGGTTAACAGATGGAGAATTTAATCTGATTAAACAACATCCAAAGCTCGGATACGATCTACTGTCGAAAACTTCTTTACATCCGCTCATCTTAGAAGGAGTTTTAAAGCACCATGAACGATTAAATGGTACCGGATATCCCAATCGTTTAAATGGAGACAGTATTCCTTTTTTTATCCGGATCCTCTCTGTAGCAGATACTTTTGATGCTATTTGTTCAAATCGGGTATATAGGAGTTCTATGTCAATCTTTTACGCAGTTGATGAATTAATTAAGGAAGTTAAACAGAATCGTCTTGATGAAGCGATTGTTTTACCATTTACTAATTCTTTAATGGAATTGGCCAAAGGAAAGAAAATTACCCTTCGAAATGGTAAAGTTGGTGAGATTCTACATATAGACTTTAAATATCCAAACCAGCCAATATTAGAAATACAAGGTTTCAAGCCTTTAAACCTTCAAAAAGAAAACTTAACATTGAACCAAGTTGCCAATATGTAAAAGTGGTCAAAATTGGACGAAGGCAGAGGAAATGAAATTCCTCTGCCTTCTTAGCTCTGATTCATTTAGAATCCATATTGTAACTTGTGAATGCTAGTCTTATTAAAGACAGTAACTAACTGTCTAGCTAATCGCGCTCTCAGGCGCTTCGCTTTTCTGTTCGCAAGTAAAAACTTATATATAATCATTGTTTGTTATAAACAAATTTGCCGCGGTTATTCTTCCACCTGATGGTTTTGTACCTAAACGACGTAAGCCCTACCTCTCTTACATCCTAACGGCTCCGAAGCCGATCCAGTGTGAATAAGTTTTTATATTAAAACATAAGCAGAATGCCAGAAATAAATTCTTACATTGCGTAATCTTATAATTCCAAGTTACCTGTGTGCGAAGCACAAACACTAATATTACAGGAATTAACATTGTTTGTCAACACCTAAACTAAAGTAGTTTTTGCTAAACGGTACGAATAAGGAATCATTTTATTAGAAGGCTTTGTTAAAGTTGTCTGTTGATTTCCGTTCCAGGCACTTCGCTTTCCGCGGGCGTTCCGGGAGCCTCCTCGTCGTTCCTCCTGCGGGGTCTCCCGAGACCGCTACTCCCGCAGGAGTCTTCGCGCCTTCCACTCCAATCAACAGGGTATAAAAATCAACAATGTTCTTTAACACAGCCTATTAGAAAACGATTAGTAATAATTGATAAAGGAATATAGCAACTATTAATAGAAGTAATAGTAAAAAACAATGAACGGGGATGAGTTGGATGGAGGGTTTTGATTATAAAAGTTATGACGGGTTAGGAATAGCTGACTTGATTAAAAAGAAGGAAATTCAACCAAAAGAAGTGCTGACTGAAGCTATTCATACGATAGAAAAACATAATCCCCAATTAAATGCCGTTATTAATAGGTTTTATGAAAAGGCTGAAAAAGAAGCTGAGAATGTGGATATAAACGGTACATTTGCGGGAGTACCGATGCTTCTTAAAGATATTGCTCAAGAAGTGCAGGGTGAAAAAATAACCTCAGGTTCAAGGGCTTTGCAAACCTATCGAGCTAAAGTAGATTCAGAATATGTTAAACAACTAAGAAAAACAGGTGCGTTGTTTGTGGGGCAAACCAATGTACCAGAATTTGCTTTGATGGGGATTACTGAGCCCGAGTATTACGGCCCCACTCGGAATCCGTGGAATTTGAATCATACACCAGGTGGCTCTAGTGGAGGTTCGGCAGCAGCTGTGGCAAGTGGAATGGTCCCCATTGCAGGGGCTAATGATGGTGGTGGATCCATTCGTATACCAGGAGCCTATTGTGGATTGTTTGGAATAAAACCCACACGTGGGAGGACCCCGGTTGGTCCTACTTATGCAAGGCATTGGCAGGGAGCATCAGTAGACCATATTCTCTCAAGAACGGTGAGAGATAGCGCGGCAATCCTTGATGAGATTCGGATCCATGAGAAATATGCGGCTTTTTACGCTCCCCCATTTGAAGGTAACTATCTGCAACTGGTACAAGAAGCACCAAGTAGTAAATGGACCATCGCCTTTTCTGTAAAATCACCCCTTGGAAATGTGATTGACAATGATTGTAAAGAAGCAGTACTGAAAACAGCCAAGCTTTTAGAGTCGATGGGACATCAGGTGGTCGAAGTCGACGTACCGGTTGATGGTAGAAAAATAGCAAAGAGCTATTTGACCATGTACTTTGGAGAAGTGGCCGCTGGGCTAGCAGCCCTTGAAGACGTTCTTGGCAGGAAAGCGAAAATGGCGGATGTAGAATCGACAACATGGATGCTTGGATTAGTGGGAAAAGCGACATCAGCGGAGGAATTTGTTTTAGGTATTAGAGAATGGGATAAGGCTGCTATTCAAATGGAACATTTTCATGAGACATATGATTTGCTACTCACACCGACAACGGCTTCGCCACCCGCAAAGATTGGTGAACTTGAACCAAGTAAATCGGAAAAGGCGGCACTTCAGTTTGCAGGGAAGCTTTCCTTAGGAAGGTTGATGAAAAAAGCAGGCATCGTTGAACAAGTGGCAGAAAAAAATTTAGAAAGAACACCTTTTACACAACTTGCTAATTTAACTGGCCAGCCTGCTATGACCGTGCCCATTCATCTGACATCTGATGGACTACCGGTTGGGGTGCAATTCATGGCAGCCAAAGGTAGAGAGGATTTCCTTTTTTCACTGGCAGGTCAGTTGGAACTTACGGATGATTGGGTGCCTGTGCAAAGCAATCCATTTTATATGAAAAAAGAGTAGGGGATCACTATGCTATTTTTTAGAAAGCTGTTTATAACTGCGACCAAGTATCGGTACAGAACGCTAATTCTCGTTACTACATTTTATATTTTGATAAATGCAGCAGTTATGAGAATGCTCGAACCCAAAACATTTGAAAACACCTTTCACGCAGTTTGGTGGATTCTGACGACAATGACGACTGTTGGCTACGGAGATGTTTATCCAACGACACAGCTCGGAAGAATATGGGCGATGGTAATCGTATATACGGCTGGAATCGGACTTTTCGGTGTATTAATTGGAGTGATTGTTGATGCTGTTTCCCAGTACAAACAAATGAAGGAGGAAGGAAGAATGACATTTAGAGGAACGAACCATTATGTCATTATTGGCTGGACGGCTAAGAGTAAAAATACCATTAATGAACTTTTTCTCGGCGATTCCAAAACGGAAATCGTTCTAATAGATGAATTAGAAAAAACACCCTATGAACATGAGCGGTTTCTATATATCCAGGGAAGTCCAACCGATGAAGAAACGCTAAGAAGAGCAGGGATTGAAAAATCGAAAGCGGTATTATTGTTTGCAGTTGATGGGATTGATAACCCAGACCTAGCAGATGGAAAAACACTTTTAGTGGCTTCTTCTATTGAGCGTTATGACGAAGGCACAGAAAGTAATATCTATACGATTGCTGAAATATTAAACGAAAAGCATGTCGGTAATTTTAAACATGTGAAAATCGATGAGTTCATTCTTTCTCACGAATCTGTATCTAATCTGATGGCGAAATCGGCACAAACAAAAGGCGCAAGCCATCTCTTTACCCAACTTTTAAGCCGTAAGGACGGGGACGGGGGAAGTGATTTATGGGAAGTGAAAGTAAGAGCGGAATGGTTAACCTACGGAATGGCTTATGATTTTCTAAAAGAAAAAGGGGCACAGTTGATAGCCGACCGTGATGATTTACAAATACTCAAAAAATGGAATGAACCAATTCCTAGGGATGCAAGGTTATTTGTGATCTGTGATAAAGTAACATTTCAAAAACTATAAAAAAAACGCATCCTCGGATTAACGGGTTCCGTTACATGTCACAGAAGTCCAAAATGTATATTAAAATGACCATCAATTTGTATATGAATTTGATGGTCATTTTTTATTGATATAACGCGAAAAATAATAAAGATAGGCGTGAAACTGTTGTTTAATTTGTATTTCAAAAAGTAAGGTTACTGAGATTTCTGTAACCTTGCAAATTAGACTGAAAAATGCGGTGTTTTTTATTTACAAATTCACGTTTTCTATGGCCTTGGATCTGTTGTTACTTATTGTGTTCATTATCGCGTAGGTATGAGAATTAAATAGGCGGAGAATTTCCGGCTAATGACTAAAGAGAAAGCTTAAGGAGCAGAAATAAGCTGAAAAATTCCGGTTAACTGGTCAAAATAAGACAAAATCAAGAGATCTTGGATCATATAAGCGGAAAATCTCCCCTTATTTTTAAGGAAATATGGATATTTCCCAATTTAAGTGGAATTTATCCGTTTATTTTTCAAACACAATGAAATCAACATTCAGTTATAACTAATCCTTGGCCTAAATGGCTCTTTGTAATGTACTTACATTACAAAAAGCCCTGCATTTTGCAGGATAAAATGTATAACAAAATGCAATTTTATAAAATGTGACAGGTATCTGAACCCGTTATCCTCGAATCCGTTTTTTAATAGGTCAAACAGCCTGCGATGACAACTCCGATGGAGACTGACAAAAACATTAGAAACAACCCAACTGCCTGGTTATCTTCTTCGATGCTTTGCATAACGTTAAAACGTGGCGTAAGCCATTCTGCCAAGTAAAAAACAATAATTTGGGCAACAATTCCAATCGCTCCCCATATGGCCATATCCCCTAAAGAGATAGAATTAGCAGCAGTGGAATACAAAACAATGGCTAAACCCAGTAGTCTGCCTCCAAGGACATAACTCGCTGCTTTATTTCCTTTTGCCATCAAGGAAAATTCCTTTACTTTTGTTGTTACTTCCATCAGCACAAGTCCTACTAACAAGAGACCAAGTGAAACTACTAAGTATAATAAAAAATTCTCCATACTCATTCCCCTTTACTTCATTATAAGAAAGTTAAAATTCGACTTCGAGAAATGTCCAGCTCCAGCGCCTAGCCCCTCGGGTCAAATAACCTTCTGCAAAAAAAGTCAAAGAGCGACTTATTTTGCAGAAGAACATTTGCCTGTCGGGGCTGATCAAGGCGCTTGCGCTTTTCTTATTCCAACTGGCAAGAAATACGACTCGTTCCCTGTGATTTTCCCTCCAGCACGGACCCCTATGCTGCTTGCTTTTCCAGCAATAAGGAATGCGCCAAAAACGTAAGATAATTCTTCCACTCCCTTTTCCGTTTCCAATGAAACAGTGGGAAGTGGCACATACGCTTGGTAGACTGGCAGTTCTTCCTTATACGTTTGATAGTCATTCTGAATCGTCAACTGAGATTGTTGATCCCAAATCGTAACGGTGTCTCCTTCTCTGCCAAGGGATGGTTTTTTTACAAAGGAACTTCTTCCTTCAAAAAAGTCTGCTTCAAGATACGTTGGGAGCATATAGTCCTTAATCCACTTCTGCTCGTCGTCTGTATAAAAGGCACCGTTCTCAGCTAATCCCCAAATTAAACTCTGAATGGATTTGGGTTGAAGAAGGAAGGATGAAACAGGATTCAGAATAGAAAGCTTTCCAGCTTTCACGAGCTGCAGTAATTCGATTCCAATTAAATCTCCAGTTTCAGGATCACGGTCCTCCACTAAGTGTTCAAGTGGGTAGGTTTGTCGGTATAAAACATCAATAGGCATACCATCGGGGTCAAGTAAAGCATCGTCAGTAATCTGAAGAGCGGACAATGGAACCATCTTATTTTCAACCTGACAGAGTGCGCTTAAATAGCTTGTGGTCTGCCAATCCTCTATGTGGTCAACATGAGCGGTAAACACAATATTAGGTGAACTTTTTCCCTGTGAAGCTTCTATCACGGCTTTGGTAATACCGGATGACAGGAGGCGTTCTTCTTTTTCATTTGGATTAATCATGCCGAATTCACTGCATGCTTTTCCATTCACATGAAAACATTCAACGATAAAGGTGGGAGTATCGCTGTTGAATTCAAGCAATTTGAGTTCATGATCCGTAACGGCAAAATCAAAGCGGGAGATCACCGATTCTGGAAAAAGGCTTTTTAATCTAAGAAACGGAAGACTTGATCTAGGGTAACCCAATTGAAGTAGTTGCTCGTCTGAAAGGCTCCGAAGCAGGCGTGCGGTTTTGAAAAAAACGGCCCCCATACGTTCAGTTGCCTCCTTTAAGCGACAGACCGTTTGTTCACTAATGGGTAAAACATGATAAAGACTGTATTCGCTTCCGTATATATTGGACCAGAAGGATGGTATTTGTGAATAAAAGGCTTTCCGTTTTTCTGCATAAGATGACATGGTTATCCTCCAAACCCACCCTTGGAGCCACTGCCAAATCCACCTTTAAAGGTCGAAGAGGATCGATAGGATTTATAGGATTTTGATTTTAAGAGAGAAGATTTATTGCTAAAATAACCTCCTCCGTAATAGTAATGATGATAATGACTAGAGTGGGTATCATCACATTGCCAAACCCCTTGGTCATCATCCCATTCCCAATCTTGACAGCTGGGATCATCCGGCTGCGGTGGAAGATCGTCTGAACAACCAGAAAGTGTTCCGGCAATAAGTGAGGAGAGAACTCCAGTTACCAACCATTGGGTTTTCTTCACCTTCTCACGCTCCTTTATTTGTATATAATATTATTATAGAAGGTAATGTCAGGAAAACAATGCGAAAATTTGAAAGTGAAAGAAAGAGGGCTGGATAGATGAGATTAGAGTATCGACTTGACGACGCTTATAAAAAATACCCTGCATTATGGAATTATCTACATTTGTCGACGGCTGAAGCTGTAGCAAGAATGACCTGCGAATTTTTTGTTAAGGAAGGAGAAACCTATTCTGTTACGGCGACTGCTATAGATCCAGACGGTACAATAGTGTTATATGTTCAAAAAGAACTGTTTCCAAAGGACGCAGCTGAACCAGTTTATTCTCACATAGGCCTAGAAATTAGAGAAATCACATTAGTTGGTTCAACCCTAGTTGAAAAAAGAGACATGTGGGAGCATGAAGAGGTTTTGCCGACCCTTCATTCTGATGCAATTTATATCCAAAGGAATGGTAAATTTATGGAGTTTGTTCTGGATTCAAGAGAGATAGATGAAGATCGTAAATCCTATGTGTATTACGGAAAATTTTCGGGGGAAAGCAGATAACTTTTATAGTAAAACTTTCATAGAAAAAAAGGAAAGTGACGATTTTTGTCGTATTGTTAACTTAAATAGAAGGTTATCCATGGAGGAATGACAATGCTGGCAGAAAAACTCCTTTTGAATGTATTAATTACGATCGCACCAGTCCTACTATCCAGTACTCTAATGGATAATAACCGAAAATTTAAATCTCCCTATTTATGTGGTTTCTTACAAAGTATTGCCGCAATAACCTGTATGCTTTTCTCGTATGCAAACTATGGCTTTCATTGGGACCTTCGCTATGTTCCGCTTGTAGTAGCAATACTTTATGGGGGCCCTGTGGCGGGAGGAATCGTATTATCTAGTATTATTGGAACTCGCTTGATTTTGGGCGGCGGTACCATGGTTTTTGGACTTACCAATTCGGTCTTAACGGCTCTAATTCCATTTCTCTTTTATAAACGTTTTTGGAGGTACTCTCCAAATAAGAGAGTGGTACTTACTATGCTTGTGGGTTTTTGGTCATTGACCCTTTGTTTTCTTTCTCTTAGTATATTTCGCTATTTAGAGGGTAATTTTTTTAAACTGGATTTTAATATTCCTGACCTTCTGCTCGTTGGACTAATTCAAACATTAGCACTTGGTCTCGCGGCTAAGCTGAATGAGGGAATAGTCGAAAGGAATAAGATGAAAAAGGAGATTCAGCGGGCCGAAAAGTTAAATACGCTAGGTGAACTGGCGGCTTCTATTGCTCACGAGGTTCGGAATCCTTTAACGGTTGTAAAAGGATTTTTGCAATTAATGCAGCAAGAAGAATCAGGGAAAAATTATCAGTATCTTTCTCTAGTCTTAAATGAGTTAGCACGCGCAGAGTTGATTATTAATGATTATTTAAATTTCGCCAAGCCTCAATTTGAGAAAATAGAAGAGTTTTCGTTAAAAGAAGTGCTAGCAGAAGTGGTGGTTCTCATGGAACCACTTGCCGCAAAGCAAGGAGTGCAGCTTGAAAGTGAATTGGAGTCTATTACTTTCACTCTTGTGACTGATCGAAATCAATTTAAGCAAGCACTAGTTAATCTAATAAAGAACGGGATTGAAGCAACTTCAGAAGGTGGAAAAGTAACGGTTCATTCCAAATCAGACAATCACCATGCAATGGTAAAGATTGCTGATACAGGTAAAGGAATGACGGAAGAGCAACTCGCGAGGATTGGGACCTTGTTTTATACGACAAAGGACAAGGGGACCGGACTTGGTACTTCCGTTTCTTTAAAAATAATTGAAACTATGCACGGAAAAGTCTCCTATCACAGTGTACTGGGAGTAGGCACAGAGGTAACGATGATGCTGCCAATTGGAAAAAAACAACAGTTTTTATCTAAAGAAACCGCTAGCTAGTCTTAAAGACAGCTAGCTTATTTTTTTGGTATAGTAATAGAGTACAAATACCGTTTTCACTTATTGGAAAAGATGAAGGGTGAGATCATATGGTTGAATTATTACCTCTCATGCTGGAACGTGTAGGGATTTTAATTATTGTTGCTTTCGTCCTCTCGAGGATGAAGTCATTTCGTCAAATTATTCATAATGAACATGACATTTCTGCAAAGGTTGTTATGATTATCATATTTGGAACTTTTGGGGTTATTAGTAACTATACGGGTGTAAGAATTGGACATGGGACCATTACATCCCAAGAATGGCTTACTAATATGGATAGTGAAAGTGCCATTGCGAATACAAGAATCATGGGTGTCACGATTGGCGGCTTATTAGGTGGTCCTATCGTTGGGATTGGAGTGGGCTTAATTGCCGGTTTGCATCGGTTAACTTTAGGTGGCTTTACTGCTACCGCTTGTGCCATTTCTACTATTTCCGCAGGAGTTGTTACCGGATTTTTAAGTAAACGCTTTAATGTTCAAGAAGGATTATCACCATGGAAAGCAGTTATGATTGGTATAACCATGGAATTTGCTCAAATGGGGGTCATTCTTCTACTGGCAAAACCTTATGAGGAAGCACTCCATCTTGTGGAGGTTATAGCTTTTCCTATGATTGCTATCAATGGATTTGGAACACTTCTGTTTGTGTTAATTATTCAGGAAATCCTTCAAGAACAGGAGCGTACGCGCGCTCTTCAAACGCACAAGGCATTATACATTGCCAATCAGACGCTTCCGTTTTTTCGGCAAGGTTTAAATGTAGATTCCTGCACTAAAGCGGCAGAAATTATATTAAATTGGACAAACGCTGATGCCATTTCCATTACGGATCAGTCTTATGTACTTGCCCATGTAGGGGCTGCTTCCGATCACCATATCCCATTGGGAAATATGGCGACAGAATTAACGAAAAAGGTACTTGAACAAGGAAACATAAGGATTGCAAAAACTGCTAATGAAATTCAATGCTTTAATCCGAGCTGTCCTTTGGAAGCGGCTATCGTATTACCCCTTCAGGTCCACACGAAAACAGTAGGGACATTAAAGCTGTATTTCACTGATTCGAGGAAGCTTGATCGGGTAGAGCAAGAGCTAGCCGAAGGTCTAGGGAAACTTTTCTCTGTTCAATTAGAAATGGCAGAGTTAGAAGTACAAAGAAGACTATTAAAGGATGCAGAGATTAAAGCTTTACAAGCACAGGTTCATCCTCATTTCCTGTTTAATGCAATCAATACGATTTCTAGTCTTATTCGAACGGACACAGATAAAGCTAGAAGTCTATTAATTAAACTAAGTACCTTTTTCCGTAGCAATCTCCAAGGAGCTCGGCAGATGTTAATTCCACTTGATAAAGAATTGGAGCATGTGGAGGCATATTTATCCATTGAGCAGGCTCGTTTTCCAGATCGCTACAGTGTTGAGCTAGAAATTGATGAAGCCTTAAAAAAAATCCTTATCCCTCCTTTTACACTGCAACCGCTTGTTGAAAACGCCATACGTTATGCGTTTCCAAAAGCAAAAAATGGTACAGTAAAGGTTAGGGCTTTTCAAGAAGGTGACTTGATGGTTCTCTTAACTGAAGATAATGGAAAGGGAATTCCACCTGAAAGGTTAGGGACACTTGGTAACCAAACGATTGATTCAGTAAAAGGCACAGGAACCGCACTTTGGAATATAAAAAAACGAATAGAAGAAATTTATGGGCATACGGCATCTTTTCAAATTGAAAGTAAACTAGACGGTGGGACAAAGGTATGGATTAAGCTGCCATTAACGCAGCAGAAGTGGGGTGAGGATGTTGTTACGAGCGTTTATCGTTGATGATGAACCATTGGCCAGGGATGAGTTAGCCTATCTTTTAAAGCGAAGTAAACAGGTGGAATTAGCTGGTGAGGCGAGCGGAGTGGAAGACGCGATAGATAAAATAGAAAACCTTGATATTGACGTGGTTTTTCTAGATATTCAGCTTGCTGATGAAAGCGGAATGGAGATTGCCAGCCGTATTAATAAACTGGATTACCCTCCTTTGATGGTATTTGCCACTGCATATGATGAGTATGCTTTAAAGGCATTTGAATTAAATGCGGCTGATTATATATTAAAACCTTTTGATGAAAAAAGAGTGCAGCAAACCATTGAGAAGCTGTTGAAACTTTTGGGGAGCAAAGAGCCGAATATTCAAGTACCATCAAAGGCAGGCTTATTTTCAAACACGGAAAAACTGGCTCTAACAGTTGATGAGAAAATTATATTAGTAAACGTTAATGACATCCTGTATATTAGCACGAATGAGGGCAAAACAATCATTGCAACTGGAAAACAAAAGTACGTGGTGAATGAACCTTTAGTTACCTTTGAGAGGAAACTACAAAACTCTCAAATTATTCGTGTCCATCGATCGTTTTTAGTCAGTATTAATTGGATTATAGAGATTGAGCCCTGGTTTAATTCTACCTATAATCTGATCATGTCAGACGGGGAGAAGGTTCCGGTCAGCAGAACGTATACAAAAGAATTGAAACAGCTGCTTGGTTTTTAAGCAGCTGTTTTTTGCATTTCAAGTCTATAAGAAAGTACCCTTTGTGCATTGGATAATCGGATTGGAAGGTGATTTCCATCTTTTGTAGAATTCCTTGTTAAATTTGTAGAATAAATTGAAATTTTGTAGAATGCACTCTCGAATTTGTAGAATAACTCAAGGAATCAGCCTTTTTAAGGTTTAATTGGAAATAATTTCCATCTTATAGAATTCCTCTTGTTTTTTGTAGAATAAATTAAAATTTTGTAGAATTCCTCCCTTATATTGTAGAATTCTTCGTTCAATATATGGCTATTTCTTTCTCAATTTAACTCTAAAATAAAAAACCATGAAATCGACCTCTTTTCCTCTCAAAATGTGGCAAGAGATGAAGTTCTCTCCCAAGCTATAGGTGCCTTTTGGCCTTTATAATTGCATTTCAATCTAGCATTCTTGTTTTTCAAGCCCGTATTTCTACCTTTCATCCTGAAAACCCTATGTTAGCGTTTTCTTAAAGTATGATAATAGCAGAAAGAAACAAATAGGGAGGCTGAAGAAATGAATGCGGTTTCAATTGTAATCGGTTCCATTTGTATTTTAATGATTGCTTATCGCTTATATGGTACTTTCATGACAGCTAAGGTTTTAAAGTTAGATGATTCAAAACCTACACCTGCACATGAGTTAAATGATGGAAAGGACTACGTTCCAACAAATAAATGGGTCACATTTGGTCACCACTTTGCAGCGATCGCAGCTGCTGGACCCCTTGTAGGTCCTATTCTCGCTGCACAATTTGGTTATTTGCCAGGTTTACTTTGGCTATTAATTGGTGCAGTAATTGGTGGAGCGGTCCATGATGCAGTTGTTTTATTTGCATCGATGCAGAAAAAAGGAAAATCTTTATCAGAAGTAGCAAAAGAAGAACTCGGACCAGTTGCTGGTTTTTGTACAGGACTTGCCATGTTGTTTATTATCACGATCACAATGGCTGGACTTTCGATGGTTGTCCTTCATGCCCTTGAAAATAATCCATGGGGTACGTTCTCTGTTGGAATCACGATTCCAATTGCGATGTTCGTTGGGATTGCATATAAGAAAACTGGTAACTTGAAATTAACATCCACAATCGGTTTTATCCTTGTTATGGTTGGCGTTTTTGTAGGTCCATCCATCCAACATACTGTTTTAGGTGATTGGCTGACATTAGATACAAAGACATTAGCTATTATTCTACCAATCTATGCTTTCTTTGCAGCGGCATTGCCAGTATGGTTATTGCTTGCACCGCGTGATTATTTAAGCAGCTTTATGAAAATCGGGGTATTTATTGCTCTAATCATTGGTGTTTTCATTATCAATCCAAGTATTGAAATGCCTGCATTTACGAAATTTACTTCAGGCGGCGGCCCTGTCCTAGGTGGACCTGTTTGGCCATTCATCTCTATCACTATTGCTTGTGGAGCGATTTCAGGATTCCACGCATTTGTTGGCTCAGGAACTACTCCGAAAATGCTAGATCGTTGGTCAGATATTAAGGTCGTAGGTTTTGGAGCGATGTTAGTTGAATGTGTGGTAGGAATTATGGCTCTAATCGCTGCAACTTCTCTTCAACCAGCCGATTATTTTGCTATTAACTCAACACCAGAAGTGTTCAAAACACTTGGAATGAATGTTGTAGAGTTACCGAAGTTAGCGGATGAAATTGGGATTAACCTTGAAGGAAGAACAGGCGGTGCGGTTACACTAGCAGTTGGTATGACATACATCTTCACAGGTATTCCTTGGTTTGCGAAACTATCATCTTACTTTTTCCAATTTGTTATTATGTTTGAAGCAGTATTTATCTTAACTGCTATTGACTCGGGTACTCGTGTAGCGCGTTATTTAATTCAGGACTTTTTCGGAGAGTTTTATAAGCCGTTAAAGAAAACAGACTGGCTTCCAGGATCCATCTTTGCTAGTGCGTTAGCATGCTTCATGTGGGGATACTTATTATTCTCAGGTGACATCGGGTCTGTTTGGGCACTGTTTGGAGTTTCCAATCAGTTGATGGCATCAATCGGTCTGATTGTTGGGGCAACCGTTATTCTGAGAATTGCAGATAAACGACGTTATATGCTTACCTGCCTCATCCCGCTTTCCTATTTATTTGTTACGGTAAATTATGCTGGATATTGGATGGTAAAGAATGTCTACCTTAATTCAGCAGCAGCGGGTTATAGCGTATTAAATGGAATTCTATCCATTATTATGCTGGCGCTTGGAGTCATAATAATGGTAACAGCTATTAAGAAATGGATTAATATGTGGAACTCTCCACGGGTTCAACTTGAAACAAAAGTAGCTTAATAGATTCCTACAAAAAGGATGATATGGAGGGAAATTTCCCCTTGTATCATCCTTTTTTTATTGCATTTTTCGTAAACTTTGTTTCTCTCATTCTCTGATTCATCAGCTAGATCTAAAACAACTCCGGACATAGTAGGAGTAAAAAGCAGCAACATTGTCAGAAGGTAAGGTAACTACGTCTACTTTTCACTTAAGAGAGAGCAAGAAAGTCGAAGTAGACGGATCCTACGTCTACTTTTCACTTAAGAGAAAGCAAGAAAGTCGAAGTAGACGGCTCCTACGTCTACTTTTCACTTAAGAGAGAGCAAGAAAGTCGAAGTAGACGGATCCTACGTCTACTTTTCACTGAAAAGAAAGCGAGAAAGTCGATGTAGAAGGTTTCTACGTCTACTTTTCACTGAAAAGAAGGCGAGAAAGTCGAAGTAGACGGATCCTACGTCTACTTTTCACTGAAAAGAAGGCGAGAAAGTCGAAGTAGACGGCTCCTACGTCTACTTTTCACTTAAGAGAAAGCAAGAAAGTCGATGTAGGCGGCTTCTACGTCTACTACTGACAGAGTAGAAGGAACAAACAGTAACATTGATCGGAAGTCAAAACAACTTCCTAACAACTTGTATGGTTTCAGATGGGGCTAATGTTTTGTTATATAAGTAATAAAGTCAGAGTCTTTAATGGAAAACATAACGATGATTTACATATAAAAAGTATTTTAATCTACTAGAATAATAAATTTTGGCGTTTTAGATATTGATGTAATTAATTTACAAGGAATTACTTTCAAATTATTTTATTTTTCAAAATATATTGCTTTTTGTGTAAAATAAATATATTATTTCGATATAGATTTTTTAAATGTTTTTTCAGAAAATTTAATTAGTTTTTTCAGGGGGATTACCTATGAATTTATTTAGAAAGAAGTCGATTCAGGCTCTTATTCAAGAAGCAGGTCAAAAAGATGTGACCTTAAAAAAGGAATTAGGAGCCTTTGATTTATCTATGCTAGGTATTGGAGCAATTATTGGTACGGGAATCTTTGTTCTAACAGGAGTCGCGGCTGCTGAACATGCGGGGCCTGCATTAATCCTTTCCTTCATATTATCCGGATTGGCATGTGTATTTGCTGCACTTTGTTATGCAGAATTCGCTTCAACTGTTCCTGTATCAGGGAGTGCGTATACGTATAGTTATGCTACCTTTGGAGAACTCATTGCTTGGATTTTAGGGTGGGATTTAATTCTCGAATATGGACTCGCTTCATCCGCAGTTGCCAGTGGCTGGTCCGGTTATTTTCAAGGACTGCTTGCAGGTTTCGGAATTCATTTCCCCAAAGCCTTAACCAGTGCTTACGATCCAGCAAACGGGACGTTTATTGATGTTCCAGCTATTATTATTGTTTTTGTTATTACTCTACTTTTAACACAAGGTGTAAAAAAATCAGCTCGTTTTAACACGATTATGGTAATTATTAAGCTAGCGGTTGTGCTTTTATTTATTGGTGTGGGTGCATGGTATGTGAAGCCAGGAAACTGGACTCCATTTATGCCGTTTGGTTTTTCCGGTGTAACCACGGGTGCGGCAACAGTATTCTTTGCCTATATTGGCTTTGATGCGGTATCTACGGCAGCGGAGGAAGTAAAAAATCCACAGAAAAATATGCCCATTGGAATTATCGCTTCCCTGCTTGTGTGTACTGTTCTTTATATTATTGTTTCTGCGATTTTAACTGGAATTGTGCCTTACCAACTCCTTGACGTGAAAAACCCGGTTTCATTTGCACTTAACTATATCCATCAAGATTGGGTGGCTGGCTTTATTTCTCTTGGAGCCATTGCAGGGATTACTACTGTATTACTTGTTATGCTTTATGGGCAATCACGTTTATTTTATGCCATCAGCCGTGATGGATTATTGCCAAAGGTTTTCTCAAAGGTAGATAAAAAGAAGCAAGCACCTACTGTTAATTCATGGATCACTTGTCTATTAGTTTCTTTCTTTGCTGGTTTAGTGCCGTTAGGAAGACTGGCAGAGTTGGTTAATATGGGTACATTATTTGCCTTTATGACGGTATCAATTGGGATTTTATATCTTCGTAAAAATAAGCAAGCACCAAAAACGGGATTCCGTGTACCATTTGTTCCATATATTCCGATTCTTGCATTCGTTTTCTGTGGATACTTAGCACTTCAGCTACCAGCAGTATCTTGGATCAGCTTTGGCATTTGGCTCGTAATCGGATTGTTTGTATACTTTGGATACGGGCGTCGGCACTCAACCTTGAACATCTCTAGTAACCAAATGAGAAAAGTAAGTTAATTGTTATAAAAAGACAAGGGCCTGCAATTGTTTGCAGGTTTTTTTGTGGTATTTAATCGAAAAATGTCGAATTTCAGTGATTCTTATTAGATTAATCCTAAAATAATTTGGGGGATGATGATAGAATAAAATTAAGTTTAAAAGAAATATATAGAATTTAAGGGAGTCGCACAATGAAAGACTATATCAAGAACCCCCAATTAATTGTGGAAGAGAAGAAAGCAGTAAGATTATTCTTATGGTTATTTTATATTGTTTATTTTTCATTTGATCTTTTTACTTATTACTTATTCCCAAACTCATTAAAAAATAATAAGGTTGGGAATCCAGAAGAAGGATTAGGCTTTTGGATTTATTTGTTTATTATTGCTATTTTACCTATTGCTATATGGATTATGAAAAAGGGCAACATATATCTAGTAAAATACATCTATTTCTATAGTTATGTTTGTTTAGATTTAATTAATTCACTAAAAATTTATTTAGGAAGTACAGAACCATTTGCAAGTGGACATATAGTGGAGGTTTTATTTGTTCTTTTTTGTCCGGTTTTTGTAAGTAAAAAGTATTTTTGGACCGTCACATTGGGGATGATTAGCAAGTATATAATTCTAGGAGTTATTTTACAGGATATTCAGGTAATTGTTCCAACAGTTATTTATGCAATATTAACAGGAATTGCTTACGTTATCTTAGTTCGGTTTTATTCATATATCCAATCTTTAACTAGTGTTCACGATGAACTCCTACAAAAAGAAAGGTTAGCAGTTATTGGGCAAATGGCTGCAACTATCGGGCATGAAATACGTAATCCCCTATCATCACTAAAGGGATTTACACAACTTCAACAGGAACAATATCCAAATACAAATGATTTCTACCCCATTATGATTCAGGAAATTGACCGGATAAATTCTATTGTTAATGATTTAATGTATATTAGTAAACCTAGGACTATCAGTTTTGAAAAGGCTAGTATTGAGGAAATTATATCGTATACTCTATCAATCACCCAGCATCAAGTTGAAAGACAAGGGATTACAGTCGAAACCATCATAGATAGTTCGTTACCTCTGATTGATTGTGATAGTAAACAACTAAAACAGGTATTCTTAAATTTAATTAAAAATGCTATCGAAGCAATGCCTGAAGGAGGTAATATAAACATAAAAGTAAAGGTTGAAAAACAGAAGATGTACATCTGCATCCAGGATGAAGGTTATGGCATTAAGGATGAGAACATTCCTAAACTAGGTGAACCGTTTTTCACAACGAAAAAGGACGGGACAGGGTTAGGGTTATTAGTGACCAATCAAGTAATTAAAGAACATTCAGGTGAATTGAACATACAAAGTGAACCAAAACAGGGCACAAATGTGAATATCATATTGCCAATTCATCAGAATTAAATATATTAATTAGCAAGTTAATTACCGTATAAAATTAATATGAAGAGGACCTGCAATGGATTGCAGGTCCTTTTGTTACATATAATCGAAAAATGTCGAAATTTAGCGCAGTTTTTCGAATTTATTGTCAAATATTTGGAGGAAAGATGATAAAATAGGATTAAGTATGATTGAACTATATTTATAACTCGAGGGAGTAACAAAATGAAAGAGAGCATCAAGAGTCCCCAATTAATATTAGAAGAAAGGAAAGCAGTAAAGCTATTTTTGTGGTCATTTTATATTGTATATCTTTCATTTGACATTCTAGTATACTACATACTACCTAAAACTCTAAAAAGTGAAAAAATGGGAAGTCCTGGAGAAGGATTGGGGTATTGGATTTATGTTTTATTAATCATTCTTTTACCGATAGCGATGTGGATTGCTAAAAAAGGAAATCTATATCTAGTTAAATATATCTATATCTTTAGCTATTTAGGTATAGATTTTATTAATACTCTAATCATTTTCGTAGGTAATCCTAAACATTATACCAGTGGGCATTTAATAGAGGTTTTATTTGTTCTATTTTGTCCGATTTTTGTGAGCAAAAAATATTTTTGGACGGTTTCAATAGGAATGGTTGGGAAATATTTAATCTTAGGATTAATCCTGCATGATTTTCAGGTGTTCATTTCAATAGTAATATATTCAATTCTATCTGCAATTGCTTATGTTATGCTGATACGGTTTTACTCGTATATAAAATCCTTAACAAATGTTCACGAAGAACTACGTAAAAAGGAAAAGTTAGCTGTTATTGGACAAATGGCTGCAGCTATTGGTCATGAAATACGTAATCCCCTATCATCCCTAAAAGGATTTACACAGCTACAGCAAGAAAGATACCCAAATACAAACGATTTCTATCCCATCATGATTCAAGAAATTGATAGGATTAACTCAATTGTTAATGATTTGATGTACATTGGTAAACCTAGAGCAGTCAAATTCGAAAAAGCTAGTATTGAGGAAATTATCGCTTATACACTATCAATCACCCAACAGCAGGCTGAGAGACAAGGGATTAAAGTTGAAACAATCATGGCTGGGCCTTTACCGCCCATTGATTGTGATAGTAATCAACTAAAACAAGTATTCTTGAATTTGATCAAAAATGCTATAGAAGCAATGCCTGATGGGGGATGTATAAAAATAAATGTAAAAGTTGTAGAAAAACAGAAAATGCACATTTCTATTCAAGATGAAGGGTGTGGAATAAAGGATGAAAACATTCTTAATTTAGGAGAACCGTTTTTTACAACAAAAGAAGATGGAACGGGGCTAGGCTTGCTGGTAACCAATCAAATTGTTAAAGAACACTTAGGAAAACTTAAAATTGAAAGTGAACCTGAAAAAGGGACCTCCGTGGAAGTGATATTACCTATTATCCATAGGTAAAGAGATTTAGGTAAATTGGTAATATTATACAACGTTTGATGAAATATTTCTATTTTATACATAAATCTTGTTGATTTACTGGTATTTAAATGAATACAAATGTTTTATAATGTAGGAAAGTGTCAAAAAGTATATATATTTAGTGTAGATTTGTGCTATTAAAACTATGACTACCCTAACGAGAGGTTTACTAATGAAAAAATTGATAGATCCTAACATAAGAAATGAAGAAGCTCAGACGTTAAAATGGTTTTTAATTTTATTTTATATTATTACTTTATCCTTTGATTTAGTGTTTAACATCATCACTCCAAAAGATAATACATCAGGGAAAATTGTATACTGGGTATATTTAATCATGTTTGCATTAATCCCAATAGCGAAATACCTCATTAAAAAGCAAAAATCAAATTATGTAAAATATATATATTTTATTAGTTATATTTTCATCACATTTATTAACGAAGCTATTACTTATAGTGGTCACGCAAATGACTATAGAGGTGGTAGTGCAGGAGAAATTTACTGGCTATTACTATCTCCTATTTTTGTAAGTAAGCCTTTTATGATAGTTGCGTCAGTTGGATTACTTTTGAAATATGTTGTTATTGGATTAGTTATTAAACCCCCAATTGTTTATGTAGGAATATTATTAGTTTGTACATTATCTGTATTTTCATTTGTTTTATTATCACGTTTCCAAGCTTATGTAAATGCAATAAAAACATCGTATGATCAACAACTTACTGGTATTGTAAAGGGAGTTATTGCTACACTTGAGCTTAAAGACCCTTATACAAGGGGCCATAGTGAACGTGTGGCGAGCTATGCTCTCGAACTAGCAAGAGCCACTGAAAGATATTCGGAAGAAGAGTTAAAGTCGTTTGAATTTGCTTGTCTACTTCATGATATTGGGAAGATTCATATTCCAGATCAAATCTTGATGAAACCTACGAAACTTACAAATGAAGAATATGAAATTATTAAATCTCATACAAATGTTGGAGCAGAAGCAGTTTCAAAAGTTATTCAATTAAATAGTAGTATCGAAGTTATTCGCTCACATCATGAACGTTGGGATGGTAAGGGGTATCCAGACCAATTAAAAGGTGAGAATATTCCATTTCTTGCCCGAGTTGCAGCAGTAGCAGATGCATTTGATGCAATGACATCCAATCGATCTTATAGATACGCATTATCCATTGAAGAAGCGTACAAACGGATAGTAGATGGTAGGGGTACCCAGTTTGATCCTGAATTGGTGGATTTATTTCAACAGACTTATCCATCATGGGAAAAACTCCATGATAAATCTGTTAAAGAGATAAATGAAGAAATTTCATTAGTCAAGTAAGATTTTAGTTTAAGGAGGTGATTTTCTTTGAAAATCCGTAAATTAAAAAAGATTAGGGTGACAGGTTGTTGGATTTGTTTTTGGGCACCATAAGTTATTAACAGGATGCTTTGCAAATCTAGCATCCTGTTTTTTATTATAGAATACTAGTTAGGAACGGTGTTTAAATGGATGTAACACTTAGTTCAATACTTACATTAGTCCCCATTGAAATTAGGGAAGAGAAAAAACACTATATAGTAGAAGATATTAATTCCGGCGAGTACTACGAAATGCCAAAGATTTGTATTGATGCAATAACATTAATTAATAATAGAGAATCATTAGGGGATATCGAGAAACACCTTAAAGAAAAATATCCTAACGAAGAAGTAGACCTCATCGATTTTGCTGAACAGCTGCTACAGCTTCAACTCATTGCTGAAATTGATGGAGTAAAAGTCACTTTACCAGAAAAGATAAAGGAACATTTAGGTTTTCAGTGGATTTCACCTAAATTGGGGGAATTCTTTTTTAATAAGCTGACTTTAGGTTTTTACGTTGGATTATTCATAATAAATATAGTTTTATTAGTTTCCCATCCAAGTCTTTTCCCGCATTACAAAGATATCTTCATTTTTAATTACATGGTATTAAACATCTTAACGTGGCTTGTGGTGACATTTTGTACCGTGCTTATCCATGAATTCGGTCATATTCTAGCAATGAGGGCAAATAATCTCCCTACTAGATTAGAGCTTGGCCACAGGTTAATATTGGTGGTCCTTGAGACAGATATGTCTGCAGTTTGGAAGCTGCCTTCTAAGGACAGAAATGTTTTATATCTAGCTGGACTTTGTTTTGATATGGTTATACTTTTCTTTGCCTTGGTTAGTCAGGTGATTTTTACAAATGGATCAGGGATTTTCCTGAGTATCATGTCGCTCATAGTATTAGATACCTTTATTCGTCTCGTATACCAATTCTGTATTTACATGAAAACAGATCTATACTACGTCTTTGAAAATGTAACTGGCTGTTATAACCTGATGGAAAATGCCCAACAGATGATTAAAAGATGGTTTCCTTTTCTTAAATCCCAGAAAACTGAAGAAGTTGTTTTCGAAGGGGAAAGAAGGATGATCTTCACCTACTCCATTTTTTATTTCATTGGCGTAGTTCTAACGCTCAGCTTATATGTTGTTTTTTATGTTCCACAATTATTGTTTGCCGTGAAAAGGGTTATGCCAGGCTACTTGGAAGGGCCGACATCTCTTCCTTTTTGGGATGCAACTTTATTCACAGTGCAAATGTTAATTGGATTGATTTTGTTAATTTATTCTTGGAGGAAAAAATATCTTCTTCGAGAGCGATAATGCTTCTTTGTGACAGACTTTTGTCTAAAATTGAATAACTAGGGGTTTTTTCCCCCCATGATAGGGGAGTTCCCCTATATAGATAACACTGCTGTTTTCCTTACAATTAGAGTAAGAAAACGGAAGTGTTATTTTTTTTATAGGAGGAACTCCAAATGCAAGCGAATATCTCAACGACTAAAAATCAAGGACGTTCGGTCAATGATGCATTTGCATCACATTTTGCTAAATCAATGTTTTTAACGGTTGTCGGACTTGTGATTTTAACCTTTATCGGCACAAGAATGTTTACACATGTCGACTTAAATCTATATGGATATATGATTGGAACAATCGTATTCATCGGCGGTTTCTTCTACCGATTTATTGCTTGGGGCGAAAGACCACCAACTAAAATTTTTATTAAAAAGGGCTTGAAGCTCATTTTTAGAAAAAGCACACCTAAAACAGCTGTAAGCCACTTAGCGATTTACGATTTCATTCGCAATCGGGGAATTTACCGCTGGGTACAACATATATTAATAGGCTGGGGCTGTGTGCTTGCTTGC
The DNA here is from genome assembly GCF_030915525.1 of Neobacillus sp. PS2-9. Taxonomy (NCBI): domain Bacteria; kingdom Bacillati; phylum Bacillota; class Bacilli; order Caryophanales; family Bacillaceae; genus Neobacillus; species Neobacillus sp. PS2-9. The sequence continues at coordinate 4,374,590 of NZ_CP133269.1, read as the reverse complement.
CTTGTCACTTTCCCACTCGTCTTTAGCTGGATGTACTTCACAATGGAAGACAATGGCTACTATACAATTGTGTTATTCGGAATGAATATTATGCAGGTTAAGGCAGATGGAATCATCGGCTGGTTATCCTATAATGCGTTAAATATTGCAGCGATTATGGTTACGGCCGGTGTTTGTATGGCCCTTTACCGCCGTATGAGAAATATGCAAGCAAGAGCGGAACAAAAGTTTATGTATGATTTCTTGCCCCTGTATCTATTATTGTTTATTTCCATTACTGGACTTTTATTAACTGTCCAAAACGTATTTCTACATGGCTGGATGCAGCCACAGATGTCACTCATTCACCAATTCTCAGTCATTGTTACTTTAATCTACCTGCCATTTGGAAAGCTTGCTCATATTCCTTTCCGTCCAATGAGCGTGTTTGCAAGAAACTACCGTGAACATTATGGAGAACAACATATGAAAGAATGTAAGGTATGCGGAGAGAAATTTGTATCAGTTGAACAATCAAACGATGTGATCCAAGTATTGGGAGTCAATGAGATGGAATTCGATATGAAGGATGGCTTCAATCTTGCAGAATTATGTCTTCCATGTCGTAGAAAATATCGTATTTCAAGATTCTCAGGATTCGCAACGCACCAAGTGAAAGTCAAGGAGGCAAATCAGAATGCAAAGGGATAAGTTTTTTAAAGAAATAGAGAATGTACGTCATCCAAATGAAACACTCGTAAAAACACACTGCAGCTACTGTGGAATGCAATGTGGGATGAACTTACGTGTAAATACAAAAACAAACAAGATTATTGGGGTTGAACCACGTTATGATTGGCCGGTAACGGTTGGAAAGATGTGTCCTAAAGGGGTAACGGCTTACCAACAAACAAATCATGATGATCGGATCTTAAAACCATTAATAAGAGATGATGCTTCCTTAAAAGGGACAAAAGAGGGCTTCCGGGAAGCAACTTGGGATGAAGCTTATGATTTAATTGCGAAAAAGTTCGGCGAGCTACAAGAAAACTACGGGAAAGATACATTATCTGTTTTTAGTGGTGTATCCATGACCAATGAAAAATGTTATTTAACCGGAAAATTCGCTCGTGTTGCTATGCAAACACGTTACATTGACTACAATGGCCGATTCTGTATGTCTAGTGCGGCAGGTGGCTTCCTTCGTTCTTTCGGAGTGGATCGTGGTTCGACACTACCATGGACAGATATCCACGAAACAGATTGCTTGTTTATTGCGGGAAGTAACACGGCTGAATGCCATCCGACTTCGATGTTCCGTGTTTGGCATGTACAAGAGAGAGGTGGTTACTTAATTGTAGCTGATCCTCGTGAAACACCAATTGCGAGAAGAGCAGATGTTCATTTGGACTTAAGACCAGGAACAGACTTAGCACTTGCGAACGGAATTTTAAATTTATTGATTCAAAATGGTTATGCAGATGAAGAATTCGTTAACAACCATACAAATGGTTTTGAAGAAACAAAAGAATTAGTGAAAGAATTCACTCCAGAATATACAAGTCAAATTACTGGTGTTGCTCCAGAGAAGATTATACGTGCTGCTGAAATTTACGGAAAAGCACCAAATGCTGTTGTCATGTTTGCTCGTGGAATTGAACAACAGCATAAGGGTGTGGATAATGTTTCAGCCTACACAAACATGGCGCTTGTCACTGGGAAAATTGGCCGTCCAAAATCAGGTGTCGCGACCTTTACTGGTCAGGGAAATGGTCAAGGTGGCCGTGAGCATGGACAGAAGTCAGATTTACTTCCTGGCTATCGCAAACTGACGAATCCAAAACACGTTGAAGAAGTATGCCAGGTTTGGGGTATTACTCCTGAAGAAATGCCACAGCCAGGTGTTTCAGCTTATGAAATGTTTGAATTAATGGAGCAAAAAACAATTCGCGGTTTGTATCTGCTTTGTTCAAATCCAGCAGTTTCTGCACCAAACCTAAACTTTGTTCGTAAAGCGATGAAAGGCTTGGACTTTATGGTTTGTGCAGATTTCTACCTTTCAGAATCAGCTGAATTCGCCGATGTTATTCTCCCAAGTGTGACTTGGTCTGAGGACGAAGGGACAGTAACAAATATTGAAGGCCGTATTATCAAGATTAATAAAGCACAAGAGCCAATTGGCGAATCAAAGCCAGACTGGCAGATGCAAGTAGAACTTGCTGAGCGCCTTGGAAGAGGAAAGTATTTCTCTCATTTAAAAACAGCAAGAGATGTAGCGGATGAGTTCCGCTTAGCATCAAAAGGTGGCTATGCAGATTATTATGGTGCCACATGGGATAAGATCGAAAAGCAAGATGGTGTATTCTGGCCTTGTAAAGATGAAAATGACAAAGGAACACCACATATGTTCTTAGATAAGAAATTCTATCATCCAGATGGTAAAGCTAAAATATGTGCCTTACCATACCGACCGCCTGCTGAAGAGCCATGTGAAGAATATCCATTACGCTTAACAACAGGACGTGTGGTCTATCACTATCTATCTGGAAACCAAACACGCCGAATTCAATTCTTACGTGATATGTGTCCAGAGCCATATGTAGAAGTACATCCAGAAACAGCAGCTAAATACAAGATCGAGCATGAAGAATATGTTCTTCTTTTTACTCGTAGAGGCAAAGCAGAATATAAAGTGAAAATTACGGAAGCCATTAGAAAAGATACGGTATTTGTTCCATACCATTTCGGTCACGATAAATCTATTAATCTCTTAACAATTGCGGCTCTTGATCCAATTTCTCGGATGCCGGAATTCAAAGCGTGTGCCGCACAGATTGAAAAACTAGAAATGAAGAAGGTGCAGTAAATGAAAAAGAGGCTATATTTAGAACTTGAAAACTGTATAGGATGCCGCTCCTGTTTGGCGGCTTGTACACAGTGCGGAGGACATGAGGAACGTAACCGTAACTATGTTTACGATGTGAACCCGCTTGTTAACCGTCAAACGATGCCTCTTATGTGCCTTCACTGTGTGAATCCAGCATGTGCAAGAAGCTGCCCGGCACAAGCCATTCAAATTCACGAAACAGGTGCCGTACTATCGGCTCTTGTGGAAAAATGTATTGGCTGTCAAAACTGTACAATTGCCTGCCCATACGGTATACCGAAGTTTGATACCGAGCAGAATTTAATGTATAAGTGCGATCTATGTATTGACCGTACAAAGGATGGCATCCCGCCAATGTGTGCGAGTGTGTGTCCATCTAATACTCTTCAATGGTTAACCGATGAAGAAATTGAAGCAAAACAAAAGCAGTTTAATTTGGATAATGGTAAGTGGGTAACAAGCATGCCTTATTTAGAAGGCGAAACAAACGTAAAAGTGAATCTTCCTGGTATATTACAGGGCGTCACTAAATTGTTTTAGGAGGGATTAACATGACAGATAAGAATAATAAAATCCCGTTCGAAGAAGATAACTATACTCATAATATAAACCGCAATAACGAAAGAAAATTAGACCGTCGTGGATTTATGAAAACATTGGTTGGAGCTGCAGGAGTATTTGCCGTTTCCTCTCTTCCATGGGGAGTGTTAGCAGCAAAAGAACTGAATGGGCTGGGAGACAAAAAATATCCAAAGCAGAAAATTGTTGATGTAAAGGCATTACCAATTGGAGATGCGGTTGACTTTGCATTCCCAGGTGAACATGACAGCGCGATTTTAATCAGACTGTCTGAAAAAAAATACGTTGCCTACCAAAATGCCTGTACACATCTACGTTGTCCTGTGTTTTGGAAAAAGGATGAAGGCGAAATGCTATGCCCGTGCCACCATGGTAAATTTGACGTAGAAACGGGTGCACCAATTGCCGGTCCGCCTAGACGTCCACTTCCTGAAATTTATGTAAAAGAAGAAAACGGTGCCGTTTATGCCGTGGGGGTGAAGCGTTATGAAGCGTAGTTATATCCCTGTGGCATTTCTACTAGCCGTATTGATGCTCAATATTATTTTTACACAATATATGGTTCATCAATATTTCTATGAAAATTATACAAATACGATTATTGCCGCTGTTATTAACGTAATTTTATTTCCAGTCGCAATCCTCATTTATAAAAAAGGTGTGAAGGTCAATGACTAGTGAAACATATATAGATTTTTGTTTCGTCCGTCCGGAAGCAGGCGATTTTAGTACAGAAATTGATGAGTTATTGAAGAGTACCTTTGCAAAAAAACGGTTGAATTGGTTTTTGGAAGAAAAAAAGATAGATGGAGCAGAAATGGTTGTGGCTGAAATTAAGGGGATGAGTGATTGGTCATCCGAGGAGGAAACCATTCAGTACATCGAGGAAAATGCTGGCGAGAAATTTTGGGAGTATCTTCAGGGCTATAAGATGTTCATCTATCCTGTATTGAGAGGATGTAATAGCTGTGGAACTCATTAAGTTAGAGGATGTAGGACGATTTGTGGGTGTACCTGTTGAAATTGCCATTCAAGACTCCGAGGGTGGAGATCAAGCTCCAACGGTCAAAAAAACAGTAAAAAAAGTGCAATACTGTCCAGATGGCACTCATATTCGTTACTATTTTGACGATTTCTATTTTCTCGCGGTGCTGTTAGCAAGTGAGGTAAGTCAGTCAGAGAATCACTGGTCTGCATTTGACCAGGAAAGCGGCTTAACATATACAGTAAAAAAGGTTCAGGTCTTTTAAAAAGAACCTGCCTTTTTTTATATTTTCTCTTACTCTAAAAAGTTGTGATTTCTGAATCGCTGATAAATCATTGGGATTCATTCGTAAGATGTAAATTTTACACTTGGATTTGATTCCTAAGTATTGATATAAGTAAAAAAGCAAAAATTTTTACGAAAACACTCTATTTATTTATGAATAATGGAAGTAGGAGGTGCAAAATGGATCAATTGAGATCAAAACAGCAGCAGATCAGCTCATATATTATTCAGTCACAAGAAGAAGAAATTAAACGAATCGCATTGGAACTGCACGAAGGCGTCGGACAAAATCTGTATAGTATATTTACAGGGTTACAGTTTATTGAAACAGGTGCAAACGAACCGTTCATGAAAAATTATGTCCGCGAAATGTCGCAGTTGATAGAGAAGACAATTCAGGAAATAAGGCTGCTGTCTGTGGAATTGCATCCGCCTACCCTAACCACTCTCGGTTTACTTTCCGCAATGAAGAGCTATATTAAGTTATATACTTCCACCTTTGGAATTCTTGTAGACCTAGAATCCACAGGTGAAGAGAAAGATATTCCAGAGAAAACGAGTATTACAGTATTCCGTGTATGCCAAGAGGCGCTTGCGAATATTGCCAAATATGCAGATACCTGCAATGTGAAAATGAATTTTATTTGGTTTGAAAATATGCTAAAAATCACCATTAATGATTATGGCAAAGGATTTCGACCTGAGGAGCATGACCAAAATCATCCATCATCAGGACTTGAAGCTATGAAAGAAAGAATGCTTCTAACTGGCGGACAGTGTAACATTTCCTCTAAAATAGGAGAAGGAACATGTATAGAACTATCTCTTCCGTTATTAAATAGGGCATAAAGGGGAGCTAAGAGTGATAAGAATCCTGCTGGTTGATGACCATGCTGTAGTTCGAATGGGCTTAAAAATGTTACTAAACACAAATCCAGAAATGGAAGTGATTGGTGAAGCATCGGAAGGCAATGAAGGGATCAAAAAAGCCCTGAAGCTTAATCCAGATGTTGTTGTCATGGATTTGAGTATGCCTCATGGAAAAGATGGGCTCTCAGCAACGACAGAATTAAAAAAGCAAAAGCCTGAGATCAATATTTTAATCTTAACGATGCACGATGATGAAGAGTACCTATTTCGTGCCATACAAGGGGGAGCATCGGGCTGTATTCTAAAAAGCGCCCCACATGATGAGCTCATGTCGGCCATCGAATCTGTTGCAAAAGGGGATGCGTACCTTCATCCGTCCGCAACAAAGCGTTTAATGGAAGAATATCTAAGCAGTATGAAACAAGATGGTAATGACACGTATAATCTTTTATCTGAGCGTGAGAAAGAAGTCTTAACCTTGACAGCAAAAGGGTACGCCAATAAAGAAATTGCGGAACAACTTGTCATCAGCGTGAAAACAGTGGAGACCCATAAAGGAAAATTAATGGAAAAACTTCAGATGAAAACGAGACCTGAACTGGTGGAATATGCAGTTAGAAAAGGGTTGTTAGGCTATGGCATATAAGGAGAATTACGTGAGATGAATGAGATAAAAGAAATTCCCGCGGTGATTGAGGTATGTAATCAGCTATTGACTGCGGTTAATTGCGATTTTGTTGCCCTGGCCTTACAAAATGAGGTGGGGCCTGATGTAAGGTGGCATTATGCATCAGGCAATCTAAATGAGAAATACAAAAGAATAACCGTTCGTTTTGGAAAGGGTATCGCTGGAAAAATTATCTCAAGTGGCAGTCCAATGATGATGACTGATTTTCCAAACGGCATACTTGGAAAAGTGACCGACCATCCCATTATGCTTGCTGAAAAACTTGTATCCGCCTACGCAGTCCCTTTATTTTTTAATTCTGTTCCAAAAGGGGTATTGCTCATCGGAAATAGAGAATCAACCGTTTTTACTGAAGCTGAGCAGCAAGAGGTATATGATTCCGCAATAACCTTGGAACAGATATTAAAGGACCAGATCCTATTATAGATGCAGGAGGTAGCTATGGAAAAAGAAATAGACCAGCCTGCAGACAAGCTAGCAGACCTTGAGTTAGAATTAAAACGATCCATGCAGGAATTGGTAGATATAAAGTTTGCTCTTGATGAATCCTCAATCGTTGCCATCACGGATTCACGTGGGACTATTACATATGTAAACGATAAATTCTGCCATATCTCTAAATACTCTAGAGAAGAGTTAATGGGCAATGATCATCGAATCCTAAATTCTGGGTATCATTCTAAGGGATTTTTCAGAGAGATGTGGAGGACCATCGGAAACGGAAACGTTTGGAAGGGTGAAATCTATAATAAGGCGAAAAATGGCGAGTATTATTGGGTAGATACGACCATCGTTCCTTTTTTAAACGAGCAGGGGAAGCCTTATCAATATTTAGCTATTCGCTATGAAGTAACGGCAAGGAAAAGGGTAGAACAGGAACTTCAAAAAATGATGACAACGATTATTGATGTGCAGGAGGAGGAGAGAAAGCGGTTCTCCAGAAACTTGCACGATGGCATCGGACAAAACCTTTACAGTCATCTAATTACGATTAATCGTTTAATGGCTGAACTCGACCATCCATTGCTTCAGCAAATGCAAAAAGAAGCGACTCAATTAATTGAAGAGATTCGCGAAATCTCGTGGGAGCTTCGGCCATCAGTCCTTGATGACCTTGGATTAGTGCCAGCGATTCGTTCTTTCCTTTCCCGTTTTTCTGATCATTACAATATCGATGTGTATTTTGATTGTGTCTTAAATCGTCGCCTCAATATTAATATTGAGCTGACGATTTATCGAATCATTCAGGAGGCATTAACAAATATCAGAAAGTATGCTGAGGTTTCAGAGGCAATAGTGACAATTAGAGAAATGGATGACCATATCAGGGTGATGATTGAAGATCAAGGTGTAGGCTTTGATAGGAATAACCAGTCCTCTGGTGTGGGACATTTTAGTATGGATGAGCGCGCCCGGTCGGTAAACGGTGAGCTAACCATTATCTCAGCTCCTGGTAAGGGAACGAAGATTATTTTAGAAGCTCCAATTTTAATAAGCAAATAGAAAAGGCTGACTCCGTACATCTTGGAGTCAGCCTTTATATTATATTTTAAATGAACTCTTCAACGAAACAATTCGGTTAAACACAAGCTTATCTACTGTGGTATGTTTCGGATCCACGTTAAAGTAACCATGTCTAAAGAATTGGAACTTTTCCTGTGGTCGGCTTTCCTTCATGTTTGGCTCAACGAAGCCTTGTAACACCTCAAGCGAATTTGGATTGACATGATCAAGGAAAGTTTTTCCTTCATCACTGTCATCCTTATCTGCATCTAAAATGAGTGGCTCATACAGGCGGAATTCAGCAGGAACAGCATGAGTAGATTCTACCCAATGAATCGTTCCTTTTACCTTCCTTCCAGTAAATCCTGTTCCACTCTTTGTTTCAGGATCGTACGTGCATCGAAGCTCGACTACTTCACCATTCTCATCCTTAATGACTTCCTGACAGGTAATAAAATATGCATTTTTGAGACGGACCTCATTGCCAGGGAACAGACGGAAGTATTTCTTTGGAGGCTCCTCCATAAAATCGTCTTTTTCAATATAAATTTCACGAGAGAATGGGATTTTCCGCATACCCATTTCAGGATTCTCAGGGTTAATTTCCGCATCCAGCAATTCAATTTGACCTTCTGGATAATTGGTGATAACCACCTTCAACGGATTAATCACACCCATCGTACGTGGTACCTTTAATTTTAAATCCTCACGAACAAAATGCTCGAGCATTTGCGAATCAACCGCACCAGAACCCTTATGAACGCCAGTTTCACGAACAAACGCACGAATCGATTCAGGTGTGAAACCTTTGCGTCTCATCCCAGAAATAGTCGGCATACGTGGGTCATCCCAGCCATCCACAAACCCTTCCTCGACCAATTGCTTCAGTTTACGTTTACTCATAACTGTATTCGTTACATTCAAACGGCCAAACTCAATTTGCTGTGGTGTGCTTTCCATTTCGCATTGTTCAACCACCCAGTTATAAAGAGGACGTTGATCCTCAAATTCAATCGTACAAATGGAGTGAGTAACCCCTTCAATCGCATCTTCAAGTGGGTGAGCAAATGCGTACATAGGGTAAATACACCACTTATCACCTGTGTTATGATGGGTCGCATGCGCAATACGGTAGATGACCGGGTCACGTAAATTGATATTTGGTGAAGACATATCAATTTTCGCACGAAGAACCTTTTGACCATTATCATATTCACCTGCACGCATCTTTTCAAATAACTCCAGGTTTTCTTCAATAGAACGAGTACGGTAAGGACTGTCTTTCCCTGGCTCTGTTAATGTTCCACGGTATTCACGAATTTCATCTGCAGACAAGTCATCCACATAGGCTAGTCCTTTTTTAATTAAAAGAACGGCACGATTATACATCTCTTCGAAATAATTGGATGCAAATAATATGTTATCCCATTCGAATCCAAGCCATTTCACATCTTCCTTAATCGAGTTTACATATTCGATATCCTCTTTTAACGGATTGGTATCGTCAAAGCGTAAATTAGTCAACCCGTTAAACTCATCTGCCAAGCTAAAGTTAATAAATATGGACTTAGCATGGCCAATATGTAAATAACCGTTCGGTTCTGGCGGGAAACGAGTGACGATTTTATTGTGCTTTCCGGATTCTAAATCTTTTATCATAATATCCTTAATAAAATTTGATGTGTGATTGTCCACCCTTTTCAACCTCTTTCATCTTATCTATTATCTATAAATACCATAAATACTGATATTTTTCCATTGTTCCCAACTATTCTTGCACAAAACTAATTGGTAATAAAAAATATTTTCTTAAAATTAGTAAGCAGGTCTTTAATGCGTTAAAATGATAAGTTGAAAAGTACATAATTGAAAGAGGTAATAAGATGATTAACTTTGCTACAGTTGGTACAGGATGGATCACGGACTCTTTTATCCAAGCAGCAAAACTCAGTGGGGAGTTCCTGTTAGTAGGGGTTCATTCACGAACAGAAGAGAAAGCGAAGCAGATGGCCGACAAGCATCAGGCTGCTCATTTTTATACAAATCTAGAGGAGATGGCCAAAAGTGAAGAAATTCAAGCAGTATATATTGCCTCTCCTAATTCTCTTCACTTCGAACAAGCACTAACTTTCTTAAAAAATAAGAAGCATGTTATCTGTGAAAAACCTATTTTTTCAAATTCGGCTGAATTGGAAATGGCGTACAAGACGGCAGAGGAAAATGGCGTTTATTTAGTAGAAGCTATCCGTAATATCCATACACCTAATTTCCATATCCTTAAGGAAAAATTGGCAATGGCGGGGCCACTGCGAAGTGCGATGTTACCATATATCAGTTATTCATCTCGTTATGATTTACTCTTACAAGGAGAAGAACCGAATATTTTCTCAGCTGTCTATTCTGGAGGAGCACTTGTTGATTTAGGTGTGTACCCACTTTATTTAGCAGTCTGTTTATTTGGTGAGCCTAAGAAGGTAACCTATCATGCCGTGCTACTCAGAACGGGAGTAGATGGCAGCGGGACACTTGTATTAGAGTATGAAGGTTTTGTATGCACCATCCTTTGCTCTAAAATATCCCATTCAGAGCTTCCATGTGAAATTCATGGCGAAAAGGGAAGCTTCTTACTCGAAGATGCGGCACCGATTTCAGAAATAAAATTTATTGACAGCCATTCGAAAGACAGTCAAATTTTGAGTGTAGAACAAGAAGAGCAAAACATGATCTATGAATGTTTAAGTTTTGCCAATATCATTGAAACGAAGAATAATGAAGAATATAGTCGTTTGAAAAATTGGAGTCAAATCGTCCTTCGTATCACTGAGGAAGCACGTAAACAGAATAATATTATTTTTTCTATAGAAAAGTAAAAAAAGCCAGTGGATCTGTTATGTAAAGGCTCCGTTTTGAGGTGCATATTATATAATTGACAACAAAAATGGCGTGCGAACTGACAGCAGTTTTGGCACGCCATTTTTACGTTAATTAAGTCACAGTTAACATTGAAACTATCTTAACTATTAGATGGGTTACTTAATTAAACTTGTGTCTATTTATTGAGTGTCTTTATCGCTTTTGTACTCCAAAATATCACCTGGCTGACAATCCAAAGCCTTACATATCGCTTCTAATGTTGAAAAACGAACCGCTTTTGCTTTCCCATTTTTCAGAATGGAAAGATTCGCCATAGTTATTCCAACCTTCTCCGAAAGTTCTGTTACGCTCATTTTTCTTTTTGCTAACATCACATCAATATTAATAATAATTGCCATATCCTCCACCTCAGACCGTCAAATCATTTTCTGATTTTATGTTAATCGCTTCCTGCAAAAGCCTTTGGAGAACAGCAGCAAAAACTGCGATAACAAACGAAGCAAAAGGAATGACCATTCCAACAAATATGAGACCTGGGGCATCGTCTTTATCTGCCACGAGATAATAAAGCGGCAAACCTAAGACATGCAAACTACAGATGGAAATGGCGCAGTATTTGATTCTCATTAAAGCTTGAACAGACAATTCAGAGAAAGCAATGTTCTTGTCTATATAACTTAACAGTTTAAAAGCTTGATAAAGGGCGAAGTAAAAAGGTAGTGCCCCTCCATATAAAAGGATGAAAATGATATATTTTATGGAATGAACCCCTAAGAAATCGGCTACCGCATTTGCCAGTTCAGGAACCAGAAATATGCACAAAGCGAGAATAGGAATTCCAAGGATAATAACAGCTAGCTTCAAGAACAATGTGGTTGCTATCTTCATAAAAAACACCTCTCATATATCAAAATGTTAATTGTTTTTTGGCTGTGAATCCAAGACTTTCTTTATAGGCTTTTGAAGTACGTCCACAATGGCTGCGATGATACTTGTTGCCAAAATCCCCATTAGACCTAGAGATATGGGACCTGCTGCATCATCACCTGTGAATTGAACACGCACCCTTAAATAAACTATTGCTAAAAAAATGAAGGAAATGACAGTAAAAGTGCATTTTTTAATTATCTTTAAAGATTGAAGAGATAACTCAGAGAAAGCATTATTCTTCTCAATATAGGTTAAGAGTTTAAATATTTGATACAAAGCCACAGAAAACGTAATACATATTCCATATGCACATACCAAAAGTGGATATAGCGAATAATCACCTGGGCGCTCTATCGCATCTCTTCTGGCTGCTTCAGGCAAAAAATATATACACACGGCAAGCACTGCAATTCCAACCAGAAAAATAATGACCTTTAAGAAAGTAGTAGAACCTCGCTTAACATTCATTTAAAACACCTCACATATTTAATGATAATACGAATTTAACATAAAATTTATCGTTTTACAATAAATTAGTATCGTTTTTTATTGTATTATTATTGTTTTTGAAATATCCCTTTAACTTTTAAAAAATGGCTTTGTTGTTAAACTTGCCTGTTGATTTCCGCTCCAGGCACTTCGCTTTCCGTGGGTGTTTCGGCGAGCCTCCTCGGCGCATGCGCCTGCGGGGTCTCCCCTGAACCATACTACCACAGGAGTCTTCGTGCCTTCCGCTCCAATCAACAGGGTGTAAAAATCAACATTGTTCTTTAACACAGCCAAAAAAATAAAAAGCATTTCTCATTACAAAGAAATGCTCTTACTTTAAAATGTTAAATTACAACTACGGAACGGTTTATCTGTTATGTCCACTGGCTTTTTATTTATTATGCAACTTTTCTTAAATCACGTGATTCGCTGGGTGATGAAGTGGGATGAATTTTTTCCCAAACCAATCCAGCTAAGACGCCGACGAGCGCAGGAACCACCCAGCTTAAGCCCACAGAAGCAAATGGTAAACTGCTCATAAATGTTTCTAAGTAACTCATCTTTACTCCAAACATTTTTAAACCATCATACAAACTAACCAATCCAGTTAAAAGCATGGACAGGGCATACACCTTTTGTGAACCACCGAAGAAGCGATGGAAAAAGGCAAGTGTAACGAGAACAATGGTTAACGGATAAGCCATAACCAAAAATGGAACTGAAATCGTAATGATTTGGTTTAATCCAAGATTGGCAATTAAAAAGCTTGCTACTGTAACTAAGGTAACCACTAATCGATAACTTAGCTTCGGTGCCACCTTTGAAAAATACTGACCACATGCAATAGTTAAGCCGACGCAGGTCGTAAAACAAGCAAGTGTAAAAATGACTCCAAGGAGGACTTTTCCACTATTGCCTAACAAAAGGGTGGATGCGGAAGAAAGAATAGCCGTTCCATTATCAAATGTACCGTAGCCAGCCATTTTTGCACCCAATAAACCAATGGCGACATAAACAAGAGCAAGAGCTGTACCGGCAACCAAACCAGCCTTGATTGTATATGTGGTTAAGTCTTTTTTTTCAGTAACTCCTTTTTGTTTAAGCGTGGTTAATACAACAATTCCAAAGGCAAGGGCGGCTAAGGCATCCATTGTTGAGTAGCCATCGATAAAGCCTTTGAAAAGGGACGCAGATTGATAATTTTCTACCGGTGCTTGCAATGGTTGATCTAACTTTAGGAAACCGGTGACACACAGGACAACAATGGATAATAACAAGGTTGGTGTAATAAATCGGCCCATGTAATCAACGACTTTAGATGGATTTAAGCTTAGTAAGTAAACAAGCAAGAAGAAAACAGCTGTAAATCCTACTAATAGCAGGGATTGACTAGCAGATACATGACCGAGAAAGGGTTTGAATCCCATTTCAAATGCAACATTCGCATTTCTAGGTACACCGAAGAATGGTCCGATTGATAAATAAACGACAACGGTAAAAATAGGACCAAACCACGGATGAACCCGGCTGCCGAGTGTGTTTACACCGTCTTTCACAAGTGCAATAGCCATTAGAACTAACAGTGGAAGGCCCACAGCGGTAATAATAAATCCAATGATGGCCGGCCAAAAAGAAGTTCCTGACCCCATTCCTAAAAAGGGTGGGAAAATTAAATTCCCCGCTCCAAAAAACATTGAAAATAGCATTAATCCAACAAATAACGTATCCTTCTTCTTCATCTTTCTCTCTCCTTTTTCTATCTTTCTTGCTTAGAGAATTATCCAGCTCCAGCTCCCAGCGACTAGTGGCCATCCCAATCCTCCCTACGATAAGTCAACAATCGCTAACGCTCTTCGTGTTTCCTTTATCTCAGTCGGATTGGGCCCCTGTCCATACGTCGCTAAACGGTCGCTTCCGCTTTCAATATAAAAAGCCCGCCCCTATTGGATAGGGACGAGCTAGCTCGCGTTACCACCCTACTTCCGCAATTAAATAATGCAATTGCGGCTCTCGATCAACGTACCATCATACGTGTCCCATGTTAACGGCGGGCAGGTCGGCAAAGGCTTACTAAACAATTTCAGCCTTGCATCTCGGAGATGATTTTCACTTAGTTCCTGACACCGGCTTCCACCAACCGCCGGCTCTCTGAGGTACAAGAAATATAAGCTACTCTTCTCGTCATCGATTTTGATAATTTTAAAAGATTCTAATAAATATGAATAAAGCAATTATATTATTTTTAAATAATTTTGCAACCCCTTTTTTAAAAAAAATAGAGGTAACCGTTTACATATTGGAAATCATTTTTGACAGAATTAAGTTGCTAATGTGACATCTTTATGAAATGAATTGGATCGATGATTAATATCACATACCCTGTTTTTACCGTTCTTTATAGTAAAAGTAATGGAAGAATGGAGGAAATGTGATGAAATCAAAAGCATGGTATAAAAAACAGTTGAAGCGAAAGCCCATTACCATCACAAGATATGTGGTTCAGTCTGCTTTTTTATTGTTTTTACTATATGTAGGTGTGCAGTTCTACCGCTTTTATATGCACTTTGAAACGCTTGGAGAAACTACCTTTGTCGAAAGGCCTTCTGCAGTTGAAGGCTTTCTGCCAATCAGTGCACTAGTTGCATTAAAGGTTTGGATTAATAGTGGGGAATTCGATCAGATTCACCCGGCAGGTCTAGTCCTATTTACCTTTTTTGTAGGAGCAGGAATCATCTTCCGTAAATCCTTTTGCAGCTGGTTCTGTCCTGTTGGTACAGTTAGTGAGTGGACGGCAAGACTAGGAAAAAAGATTTTTAAAAGGAATTTTGAGGTTCCCACGTGGCTGGCATGGCTTTTATCACCGATCAAATATTTATTGCTCTTGTTCTTCTTGAGTATGGTCATACAAATGTCCACCTATAGTGCAAAAGCGTTCCTAGAGTTGGATTATAATAAAGTTTCTGATGTAAAGATGTTGCAATTCTTTTTAACTATTGGCGGAACAGGTTTAACCGTTATTGCAGTGATTTTTATTCTGTCGTTATTCTTTAAAAACTTCTGGTGTCGTTTCCTTTGCCCGTATGGAGCATTAATTGGTCTTGGTTCCATATTTAGAATTACAAAGATTCGTAGAAATGAAGAGACCTGCACGAATTGTGAAATGTGTACTAAGGTATGCCCGCAGAGGTTAAAGGTCCACAAGGTGGAAGCAGTTAATTCACTTAACTGCACGGCGTGTATGTCCTGCGTGGAAGCTTGTCCTGTTAAGGATACGTTGAATATGACGGTTGTAAATAAAAAGGTCAACAAATGGTTTATTCCTGTCGCTTTCCTAGTGATGTTCATTTTAGTCGTAGGTATTGCAAAACTTACCGGTCACTGGGATACCATTATTTCTTATGAAGAGTGGAAGCAACTGATTCCAGATGCTAATTATGTAGGCCATTAATCTTAAAGAAATGAGCAACCTGTTATGGGTTGCTTATTTTTATGGTTAATAAGTCTGAAAATTTAGAAATAAAGATTGCGGAATGGAAGTAGCTACCATTATTATGAAACTATATTTGAAAATTAAGGAGGGGCTTAAACAAACTATGGCCAAAGCAATTGAGGGGTATTTTTTGTCTGAATTAATGAAGCTGATTGAATCAGTGTTAAATGAAAATCCGACTCCGATTGAGGGCGTCTCAGCAAGCTATCAATTTACGATTGAAGGGGAAGAAGAGGGAGTTTATCAGTTGCGGATCGATTCTGGAAAGGCACTTGTAAAAGAACAGAGCGAACCACCAGCTGATTGCACCTTAGTGATGTCATTAGCTGATTTTCGGAAATTTTTATTAGGGAAATTAAATGGTACCATGGCTTTCATGACGGGAAAATTAAAAATCAAAGGGGATCTTAGTAAGGCAATCAAAATCGAGAGCCTTCTCAGACAATATAACCTAAAAGAGCGTTTATAAAAGTCACTTAGATAAACACCCAGTTTACTTTTTTCATATACATATAGAAAAGTAAACTGGGTGTGTTGTTATGTTTGAAAGTAATCTTCAACTAGTGAAATGGATTCAATCCTGCATTCCTGCAGGGGCAGAATTACAAGATGTCCTTCGATATAATGATTTGGATGGTGATGGAATAAATGAAGTGTTTGGAATGTACCGTTACCATCAACAGCTTTTTTTATATGTATTAAAAAACTATGCGGGCCAGTATTGGTTCTATTATCCGCTATCAAATGAGATAGTTACTAAAGCCATCCGGGCACTCTCTAATCATCAAGAAGAAAGAGCTGTCTACCTCTTTCCTGCGCCAATTAAAGAGGTTGGAGGCACAAAGTGGGGCTATATTAATGCGAAAGGGAAATTCGTTCTTCCTCCGGCTTATGAAGAGGCCCAGGATTTTCATGACAATGGTTTAGCCATCATGAGGTTATTGGACAAAGCAGGGGTTATCGATTCAAAGGGATATTTTATCGTAAAACCAAAATACGATACGATTCAGCCGTTTTCAGAAGGCCGAGCCATTGGTAATGACCGTCAAGGAACTAAGGTCATTGATGAGAGCGGCAAGGAAATTACAGAAAGAGCCTATTCCGTAATTATGCCCGAGTATAAGGAAGGGCGCGTTGCAGCGGCGATAGAGGATGAACATGGTCAGTATGTTTATGGGTACTTGAACAAAAGAGGTAAGGAAGTCATTCCCCTAATCTATGTTTCTACAAGTGAATTTAAGGATGGAAAAGCAATTGTAAAAACGAAGGAAGGGACCTTTCAGTTAATTGATTTAACTGGAAAGGTGCTGAAATCTTTTCCATATGCATTTGTCGGTAACTATGGTCAAGGTTTACTATCGTTCAAGAAAACGGAAGATGGCAAATTTGGATTTATTGATGAAGAAGGTAGGATCGTCATAGAACCCCGTTTCACTGATGCAGAACCATTTATAGAAGGGCGTGCCATCGTTGCTTTGTCTGAGGGTAACGAAGCACGCTATGGATTAATCGATCAAAAAGGGCACTTTGTCATAAAACCAAACTACAATAATCTAATCAATCTAGGGGAAAATCGATTTGCGGTTGGTAAGGAAAGGCAGCCAGAACAGCCCTGTATCAAGTCTATTTATGCGTTGGGGGATTCTGATGGACATATTTTAACCGGTTTTATTTTTAATGAAATCACTACTTTTGAAGAAGGGGTGGCTTCTGTATCTGATGACCAACATACATTCTTTATTGATAAAAGTGGAAGGCGAGTGAAGCACCTGCCATTGGTTAACGGGAGTGGAACATTGCAAGTTGAGAAAACAATGATTAAGAGTGAAGTCGATATGCGGTTACAATATTTTAGTCTTAATGGTGATTTAATATGGAAGCAAAACACTATGATCCCCCTCACCAAGCAGTACTTTATTTTAGAACAAAAATATCGGCCCAATAAAGATTATTTAGTTTACTATCCACAACTAAGAGGGATTCCTAATGAGGCAGCCGTGAATGGAGCCTTAGCAAAGCTTTCTGGTGTAAAGCCAGTACCTTCCCATACACAGTTGGAATCCAGCTATGATGGTGATTTTGAGCTTCCTTTTTATCAAAAAGATTTACTAGTAATAGAAATTACCGGGTATGATTATGTATCTTGTGCGGCGCACGGTATGCCCATTTCTAAATATGCTCATATCAATCTTAAAACCGGTACTATGTATCAGTTAAAAGATTTGTTCAAGAAGGGGAGCCCGTTCGTAAAAATTATTGGTGACTTCATTGGGAACAAAATCAAAACTGATGATCAATATTCCTACATCACACCTGAAGATTATCATGGGATAAAAGAAGACCAGCCCTTTTTTATAAATGAGGAAGGATTAAATATTTATTTTAAACCTTACGAAATCGCCGCTTTTGCTGCGGGATTCCCAACATTTACGATTCCTTTTGAGGAATTAAGTGGCATCATTAATCAGAATGGAAGCTTTTGGAGGTCATTTCATTAATGGGAGGCAGGAGGATATTCCTGCCTTTTTGCTAGGTGGAATTTTAAAAATAACAATAGAAAAAGGTAAGGGGAATATGAAATAATGTGAATATCTACCAAATGAAAATAGAAGGAGTGAATTGAATGAGGATTTACGATATTTCTAGGAAGTTGGAAAATGGAATGCCGGTTTGGCCAGGGGATACCTCTTTTCAATATGAAGTTTCGTGGCCAATGGAGGAAAGCGGGTCGGTTAATGTAGGCAGACTAGAATTGAGCACCCATACTGGTACACATGTCGATGCTCCGTTTCATTTTGATAACCATGGAAAAAGAATTATAGAGTTAGATCTACAATTATACATAGGGCCTGCAAGAGTTGTTGATATGGTAGGAAAAGATAGTATTGGACCAGCGGATGTAAAAGACATCAATCTTGAGGGAGTCACGAGAATCATATTTAAGACCCTTGCCTGGAAGAATTCCGATCTATTTCCGGAGAAGATTCCCCACATTGAGCCAGAGTTAGCTCTATATTTGGCGGAGAAAGAGATTAGGCTTATCGGTTTGGATGTTCCGTCAGTCGATCCAATTGATAGTAAAGAACTGCTTGCTCATCATAGTTTAAATCAACACGGAATTCATATCCTGGAATCACTCCTCCTCGATGAAATTGAACCAGGAGATTATGAACTGATTGCGTTGCCGCTGCCTTTAGTGGAAGGAGACGGAAGTCCAGTTCGTGCCATCCTTCGTAAAAAGTAGATAATAAAAAAGAAGAAGTATGCTCATGCTAACGGATTCCGTTCCCTATCGCAAACATTAAAAATGTAATGCAAAATGACCTTCAAATTGTATGGTGATTTGGAGGTCTATTTTTGTTGATATAAAGGAGTTTTTATAATTACTTTGGCAGAATTTGTAGTGCAATTTGTATATTAAAAAGTAGGGGGTACAATAGCCAGTGTACCGCAGCAAAATACACTACATTTTTACCTGCAAATTGATATACAGAAAAATATTTAAGGTTAGGTTCTGTTATAACTGAATATTAATTTCACTGTGTATGAATAATAAACGGAAAAATTCCGGCTAAATTGGGAAATACCCATATTTCCTTAAAAATAAAGGGAGTTTTTCCGTTTATATTATCCAAATCTTTGGATTGTGTCTTATTTTGAGCAGTTAATCGGAATAACTCCGCTTATATCTGCTTCTTAAGCTACCTCTATATACATTAGCAGGAATTTCTCCGCCTATGAATTCTCATACCTACTCGAAATCGATAAAGATAAGGCGGAAATGATTTTAAAATTCGTAATTCGCAATCCGAAGAATTAGCAATTAAAAGCAAAATAGCAAGGGTATAAACCCTTGCTATTTCTAATGTTTTCTAGTGCAAAAAGGATTACATTTTGGTTTGCATTTTCCTGTGCAAATTACCATAGTGCGATAGGAAACCGAACCCGTTATACTCATTCTTCTTCTTTTTATCTGGCTATGTTTAAGTTCATTGTTTATTTTATACTTAACATCATTGCTACATAGGCCGTGAAAATAAATAAGACGCTCATCAAAATGGTTAAACTCTTTTGAGCTCTTTTTACAAAAATAATGATCGTTAAAATGAGAAAAAAGATGGCAATAAGTAACAAGCTTACGGCTCCAATACCAGGTGTTACGTGTAACGGAAAAACAACCTCACTTGAATGAAAAAAGCTAAAAAGCGACGAGACACCCTCTGTTTTGAGTGTAAGAGATATATCATGCGGTGGTGATTGCTGTCCTAGTGCCCCAGTAACAGCAAAAAGGAGTAACACAATTACACTCTCAAGCTTGGCCCATGATAGTGGGTTAAAGGTTGGTTCACTGACCAGCTTTTTCCGTACCAGTACACTGTTAATAAAAGCAAATACGAGTAACGGTACGATCGTTAAATGTTTAACTAAGAGGGCTTGCCCGTATGATAATGGCCATGTATTAGCATAGTCCTTTACATCCATCACAAAGGTCATTAAAGAAATCCCAGTAATGATTGAAATAAGGAAACAAATCATGGCAAGCGGTGTAAACCAGGTTAAAAACTTCAGCCAATTGTCATGATTTTTAGAAAACCAACTGACAATCATCAAAACGCCAATCCAGGTACTAACAGCTAGTAAGTGAGCGGTGTGAGTAAAAAAACCTGGCCATTTAGATAGTGAACTGGCGTGACTGGACAAGCCGATGGTTCCAATCAATGCAAGTGTCAGGATTAAACCAGTAATAGATACGTAAGGTTTCCGCTCCACCTTAATAGGGAGAAGAAATATAAACAATATGATCGAAAGGATTCCTGTTTTAATCCAGGCTTTACCTGATTCAAAGTTTGTTAACACCGATTGCAGTGTGCTGCCTATTCCCAAACCGCCCTCAGATAAATAAAGAATAATTCGTAAAACAGGCATAAAGGAAAAAAGGGCAATTCCTAGAACTGCCCCCAGGATAACCGCTTTTGAGATCTTTATCTCAGGACGGTAGTTTTCGGGTACAAGATTGATAATAAAACTTCCGAGCAACAAGGAAAAACATAAATAAAGCAAAGCTTCGCTTAGTACATTCAAAATTAACATTTAGGCATGCTTCCTTCTAAAAATTAACCAATAGCTTCCTAAGCCAACAATAATAATGAAGGCAACAGAAACGGGGATGACATAATCCTTGAAAGATGGCGCAGAAGGACTAGCTGTTGTAGGTACAGAAGCAGCCTGTTCTTTCCCGTCAGTCGAATTGGACGAGGATACTGTGTCTGTAGTTTTAGTCTCTTCAGTTAATGTTTGCTCATCTTTTTTAGTTGCTGAATCCGCACTACTAACTTGGACTGTTGAGCTATTTGTCTCAGGCAATTGTACTGTAAAAGAAAGGTCTCCTTCAAGTGGGTGTCCATCTGTCCCAATAATCTTCCAGTGGATAGAATAAGATCCGTTTGCAAGATCCTCAGGCAAAACACCAACTAACTGGTTGCCTTTAATTTCAACTGGTAGGGCAATAGATGCACGGTTTGCATCAGCCAATGTAAATGTACTTGTTGGTTCCAGGTTTGTTTCAAACGTAAGTGTAATATCTTTCAATGATTCAGTAAGCACTGCGCCATCTTTAGGAGATGAATCTTCTAAATGGGAATGGGCAAACACATTCGTTCCTAATAGAAAAAACAACAGAGCAGTGATTAAAGATATCTTATTAAACATCATTTTCAACTCCGTTATATTGTTATTTAACTGTTGTCATTCTATCACCATTTTCATCTTCTTATATCAATTTGCATGTAAAGTTCACAAACCTGTCGAAATTAAGATCTATTTTACTTGATATAAATCAATTTTTTTCAAAAATGAAGGTGATAAACTGAACCTAACTTTTAATAAAGGGAGCGGAAAAGTATGTTTCAAATCGTAGATAAAAAAGCAGTCATGGATGTTCGGGAAAGAATTGCAAAGGGGGAGCACCCACGACGAGAAATATTAAATTTTATTAAATCAGCACCTGTTGGTACGATCTTTGAAATTCATTTGCCACATCGAGGCGAGCCGTTAATTGTGAGCATTCAATCGTTAGGAATGAATGTGATCGTTAATGAACTTGAACCCATGCATTTCCGGCTCATGGCGGTAAAATTATCTGAGCTTTAGTCCATTCGAGTAATCATTTTTAGTTGGTCCAACTCTAGAATCTGTATTTGTCTGCGTCCATTCATATTGATCCATTTTTTTGACTCGAACGCTAAAAGCTTTCTGCTTACGGATTCTGGAGTTGTTCCTATATAGCTTGCTAGATCTTTTTTTGAAATGGGCAGGGTAAAGGCATCATGACCTGCATTCATTTTTTTATGAAAAAGGATAAGAACCCTTGCGAGCCGTTGCTCTACTTCCATCAAGCTTAAAAATCCAACTGACTCGTCTGCTTGATACAAACGATCACTTAAAGCTAATAAAAATCGATAGGTTAAATCAGCGTTCGTCTCCATCGTCTTTAAAAAATCCTTCTTCTCAATTGAGCATATAACCGTATTCCCTACCGTTTCAGCATTTACATTATGTCTATCTTTTCTGAGTAAGGAAGATAAACCAAAGAAGTCTCCAGGAAACAACAACCTGACAATTTGCTCCTTTCCTTCAGCAGACATTTTGGTTAGTTTAATTAACCCTGAATTTATGACAAATAATGTTTCAGAGATCTCACCGTCATGAAAGATAAACTCTCCTTTTACAAAATGACGGCTCCTGGTGACTTTTTGTAATAGTTTGAGATCCACTTCCTTCAATCCCTTAAAAACAGGAACAGTTGTTAGACACGAAGAATCATGAGTGCAGCAATGTTCACAGCCCATCCTTCATTCAACTCCTATATGACCGTTTTCATTCTATAGGTTCATCATAGCTCCTTTTTAGATAAGGTGTAGTGATTTGTATCAATCAATTTTACTAAGAACTTCACCCAATTTTTTCAAAACGGCTGTTTCTTGATTTAGGTCAATGTTATTGAGAATTATTATCAATATAATGAAAGAAAAACAAGAGGTGAGTAGGTCATGCAAGCTTGTTTAATGGTCTATGCCAGTATGACAGGGAATACAGAAGAGTTAGCGGAATGGATTGCGGAGGGCATTCGAAAGGCCGGAGGGTCAGTAGAAATAAAGGATATTTTAGAGGCAGATGTGACAGATCTTCACAACTACGACGGTATCCTTTTAGGTGCATATACTTGGGGGGATGGGGAGTTACCAGACGAATTTCTTAGTTTTTATGATGAAATGGATCTAATAAATATAGCAGGAAAAAAAGCCGCTGCATTCGGTTCCTGTGACTCCTCTTATGAGCATCGAGGTGGGGCTGTAGATTTGTTAATTGCTAAGCTAAAGGAACTCGGCGCAGACGTCGTGCAGGATGGATTGAAAATTGATTTAGCTCCAAATGACTCAGAAAAACAACAATGTATTATGTTTGGTCAGTCGTTTATGGAACATATATCACAAAAGAAAGGGGCTTAAAAAATGAGTATGATTGAATTAGCTCTAAATGATGTTGCGTGTACAGGGTGTATGGGGAAAATAAAAAGGAGAATCGAAAAAACCACTGGTGTGGAACAAGTAAAGATATTGTCAGGAACCGGAAAAGTCCAAATAAAATTTAATGAAAATCATATCCAAATAGATGAAATTAACAAGACCATTCATAAATTAACCTTACGTTCATTTGATTAAAGGAACTGTTCATTTGAAAGCAGTTTCTTTTTTTTATGAAAATTATAATTTATTAAGAACATAAGTGTACGTTATAATATATAATTGAAAGGGAATGACATTAAAAAAATAGATACTGTAATAATTTTTCCTCCCAGATTAATACTAGGCAAAAAGGGAGGAATCCATTTGGAAATCGAAAAAGATAGCAAATTTGAGAAAACGTTTCTACCGATGTCATCCATTGGCAATGGCGTTGGTATAGCTGTTCTCCCAGATGTCTTTAGTTATACGGACCAGATTGTCAATCTGATCTTGGTGGGAAACCCTAATGAGACAAATGAATTTGTACTGGTTGATGCCGGTATGCCTAATTCAGCAGATGAAATAAAGGAAATGGTCCAAGAAAGATTTGGTGAGCATGCGATTCCCAAGGCGATTATTTTAACACATGGCCATTTTGATCATGTTGGTTCGATTGCTACCTTATTAGAAGACTGGAATGTCCCTGTTTATGCCCACGAAGAGGAACTTCCGTATTTAACTGGACAGAAGGATTATCCTCCGGGTGATCCAAGTGTGGACAGTGGTTTGGTAGCCAAGTTATCACCCATGTTCCCTAATCATGGGATCAATATTAGTTCACTCGTAAACGCACTTCCATCGGATGGCTCTGTGCCATTTATGCCTAATTGGCAATGGATACATACACCTGGCCATACACCTGGCCATGTTTCACTATTCCGTGAACAAGATCGGACGCTAATTGCCGGTGATGCGTTTGTTACGGTCAAACAGGAGTCACTTTATAAGGTAATGACACAGACAAAAGAAATTAGTGGACCGCCCAAATACTATACGACCGATTGGGATGCTGCTTATGAATCCGTAAAAAAGCTTGAAGCGCTAAAGCCTCAGGTTGCTGTAACCGGACATGGTTTGCCAATGAGTGGTGAAGAATTGGAAGAAAGTCTTCATTACTTAGTTGAACATTTTAGTGAGATTGGCAGGCCTGAAAGTGGACGATATGTTAATTGATTTTAATTCTCAAGATTGGGGTTGCTATAGGATGCAGCCCTATTATTACGTTTGATTGTTCGTTAATAAGAACATTTGATTATGAATGTATCAGCATAAGTATAAGTAGGTAAACTGTTTACTAATCTAATTTTGATTTAAAGGGGGAGCCAATGAGATTTTGTATATTCCTGCTGGTTGCTGGGTTGCTAGATGCTGTTTTAACTCATTTTGGGATTGTTTCTGGATTTGTTACGGAAGGAAATCCAGTGATGAAGGTTGTTATTAGTAAAAGCTGGTCTTATTTTTATTTAATTAAAATATCTCTTCCACTTCTATTGCTCGGTTTGTTCTATTTACGGCCATTAAAGGGATGGACAAAAGCTCTTTTACTATCCACCTGTGTTTTATATTTTTCCGTCCTTGTGATTCATGCTGCATGGATGATCCTCTATTTTAATTCTTCATTTTAATCTATATCTTTGAATCTAGACACTCCACGGTAATTACGATAGTATCAATACGATATACAAATACTAATAATAAGAAAAATGATTTTTTTATAAAGGAGTACAATATGTTAAATACGTTAAAGCCTTTTTTACAGGAAGCATGGGAAAAGTCAGGGTTTCAAACTCCGACTTCGATCCAAGAGTCGGCAATCCCACTGATTTTGGAAGGCAAAGATCTAATCGCTGAGTCACCAACAGGAACAGGTAAAACACTTGCTTATTTACTTCCACTGTTAGATAAAATTGATACGGACGTGCAAGGTTTACAAGCTGTTGTACTAGCCTCTTCACAAGAACTAGTCATGCAGGTATATCAGGAATTTCAAAAATGGTCAGAGGGAAGCGGAGTCAGAGGCACATCCATTATTGGCGGGGCAAACGTGAAACGCCAGCTTGAAAAATTAAAAAAGCGTCCCCAAGTCATTTTTGCTACACCAGGCCGTCTGTTTGAATTAATTAAACAAAAAAAGGTGAAAATGCACGAAGTGAAATTGGTTGTCCTTGACGAAGGCGATCAGCTGCTCATTCCAGAGCATTTAAACACAGTCCAAAACATTGTTAAATCAACAATGAATGACCGTCAAGTGGTTCTATTCTCTGCGACAATGAAAGCAGCAACAGAAAAGTTGGCAAAGGAGCTTACAAAGGATCAAGAGGTTCTACGCATTGAAAAGGATGAAATGGCTTCTTCTGGAGAAGTTGAACATATTTATTTTTCATGTGAACCACGAGACAAAATCAAGCTTCTTGAAAAAATTGTCCGCTTGGAAAACAGCAAATCCCTTGCGTTTATTAATGATATTGGTGAGATTCAAGTGTTTAAAGAAAAATTACTTTTTAAAGACCTTTCCATCGGCATTCTTCATAGTGACATGAAGAAACTGGAGCGTCAGGCGGCTTTAAAATCGTTCCGTGATGGTAAAATGAAGATGCTTATTGCGACGGATGTGGCAGCAAGAGGACTTGATATTCAGGGAGTAACCCATGTTGTTCAGATTGATTCACCAAAGGACATTGCTCAATATGTCCATAGGGCAGGTAGAACAGGTAGAATGGGTGCAAATGGAACGATAATTTCTCTTGTTACAGAAAGAGAAGAAAGAGAACTAAAACGCTATTGTCGTGAGCTAAATGTTCCGCTTCAAAAGAGAGTATTTTATCAAGGTCAAATTTCTGAAGAAAATCAACGAGTTCAAAAACAAAAAAGATAAACATAAAATGGGGACAGTCCCCCACTGCGCTAAAGCGCCGGGGGACTGTCCCCAAAAAAGCGGTGGAGGATTCCACTGCTTTTTTTGCCTCGAAAAAAGGATTTAGGCCGTTTATCTTGAATTGTAAAAGAATTGGAGGGAAGACAATGGAAAACATAAAATTAAAACAAATGCATGATGAGTGGCTTGAGGAAGTAACCATCACTGAAATCCAAGAGAAATTGGATAGCGGTGAGCTTACATCAAAAGAACTGGTTCTCATGTACTTACATAGAATTTCGCTTTATGATCAAAAGTTGCATTCTATCCTTGAAATTAATCCGGATGCTTTGCATATTGCAGAAGCATTAGATGCGGAGAGAAGGGAAAAAGGCCCACGCAGCCAATTGCATGGAATCCCCATTTTAATTAAAGATAATATTGATACTCACGACAAAATGCATACAAGTGCTGGATCTCTAGCCTTAAAGGATTCGATTGCTTTAAAGGATTCTTTTGTCGCAGAACAGTTACGAAAAGCAGGAGCAGTCATTCTTGGAAAAACTAATATGACCGAGTGGGCTAATTTCATGGCAAATGGAATGACAAGCGGCTATAGTTCTCGAGGCGGTCAGGTACTCAATCCATATGGACTAGGGACCTTTGATGTCGGTGGCTCGAGTGCTGGATCAGGAGCGGCAATAGCGGCCAATTTTGCAGCTGCTGCAGTAGGTACAGAGACCTCCGGTTCAATCTTGAACCCATCCTGTCAAAACTCTCTTGTAGGAATCAAGCCAACGGTGGGATTAATTAGCAGAAGAGGGATTATTCCGATTGCGCATACACAGGACACCGCTGGACCGATGGCTAGGACGGTGCAAGATGCAGCCATTCTGCTAAATGCTTTGTGTGGAAAGGATGAGCAGGATCCCATTACGAAAACAAATCCGTTTAATCACTTTGACTTTACCGAGTTTCTTTTAAAAGAAGGACTTAAAGGTAAAAGAATCGGTATTGCACTCGATGGATTCATGGAGCTTTTAAGTAAAGAGAAGCAAGCAATTGTGGCTTCAGCTGTAGAAGCGTTGAAAGCATCAGGAGCAGACATTGTTGATAATATTGAAATTCCTTCTGCAAAAGCGAAGTGGAAATATGATGTGTTAACCTATGAATTTAAGCCAGATTTAAATGCCTATTTGAATCAGTTGCACCCTTCTGTAGGTATTCGATCGCTAGCCGATCTGATTGAATTTAATCAGAAGGATGAGGAAAAAATGCTTAAGTTTGGGCAAGCGGTATTGCTTGAATCGGAAGGCACGAGTGGAACACTGACAGAGGCTGCCTACTTCGAAGCTTTGGAATTTGATCTTTATCATTCGACAAAGCAGGGGATTGATTATGCTTTAGAAAAATATGAGTTGGATGTCATCATTTTCCCTGGTGAAGAAGGGTCACATATTAGTGCAAAAGCGGGATACCCATCTATCGCTGTTCCTGCAGGATTTACAGCTGCAGGAGAACCTGTAGGTATTACGTTTGCAGGAACGGCGTATAGTGAGCCACTGTTAATTGAAGTAGCTTATGCTTATGAACAGATGACAAAATGTAGAAAAGCCCCTGTCCTTAAATAAGAATAAGCTGATTTGTTTTCACCCATACTATCAATGTATTTCTTATTTCTCGAAAAGGAGCTGGTAAGTGTGGGTAGACAGAAACTGGGAAATCAGAATGCACAACGGAATAACAATCGTAAAAAGCCAATGGTCATGAGCGAGGAGCTGGTGGAGTTTACAACCGGCGAAGCGATCAAACACAACCGTCCGAATAGTAAATAAAAGAATTTAATCATGCACACGTGATTTCATCATTCGTGAAATCATGTGTGCATTTTTTGTTTTACTCCCTTAAGGGCCTGGGGAGGAGCCATGGATATGAAGGACAAAACCAGGCACGGACACATGAAAATTGTCTTTCATCAAGGGGATGAAGGACAAAACGAAGCGGTGGCACATGGAAAATGTCCTTCATCAAGGGAATGAAGGACAAAACTAAGCACGAGCATATGAAAAATGTTCTTCATCAAGGGGATGAAGAACAAAACGAAGCGGTGGCACATGGAAAATGTCTTTCATCAAGGGGATGAAGGACAAAACAAAGCGCGGACACATGAAAAATGTCCTTCATCAAGGGGATGAAGGACAAAACCAGGCTCGGACACATGAAAAATGTCTTTCATCAAGGGGATGAAGGACAAAATCAAGCCTAAATACATGAAAAATGTCCTTCATCAAGGGGATGAAGGACAAAACCAGGCTCGGACACATGTAAAATGTCCTTCATCAAGCTCATGAAGGACAAAATCAAGCACAAACACATGGAAAATGTCCTTCATCAAGCTCATGAAGGACAAAACCAAGCGCGAGCACAATGATAATGTCCTTCATCCAAACAAATAGCAACATACTCCACTTTATGGAGCCAACAAATCATCCTTTCTCAAGCAGATCCAGTGGTTTTCGTGCTGGGCCTTCAATTACATCGCCTGCATACGAGAAACGTGAACCATGGCATGGGCAATCCCATGATTTTTCAGCATGATTCCATTCACATTCACACCCTAAATGAGTACAAGTGGTATCCACAATATAAAGCTTACCGTTCTTATCCTTATAGGCACCTGCTCTTTTTCCTTTATACATAACAACTGCGCCTTCACCATCTTGAAGATCATCCGTAACTTTCTCAACAATTTCAAGCTTACCCTTCAAGAGATGCTTGGCAACATCAGCATTGGTTGTGAGGGCATTCGATAAATCTGGATCCGCCTGAAAGCGGGAAGGGGAGTACAGCTCTTGGTAAGGATTGCCTCGTTGCATGACATAATTAGTTAATAAATGACCGGCAAGAATTCCCGTCGTCATACCCCACTTTTTATAACCAGTAGCTACTAATATATGTTCACGTCCAGATGTGATTTCCCCGATATATGGCAGTTTATCAAGCGTCACTAAATCCTGAGCAGACCACCGATATTCATACTCCTTAATCCCAAATACCTCTTCAGCGAAGGCTTCAAGTGCTTCATAATGCTTTAATGTATCGACACCCTGCCCCGTTTTGTGGTTTTCACCACCGATGATTAGTAATTTCTCCCCGTTATAAGGTGTATACCGAATCGAACGGGTTGGACTGTCTGCACTGATATACATCCCACCTGGATACTCTTTGTCCGTCTTCAGGCCAATGGCATAAGAACGGTCTGCATACATCCTAGCAAAATAAAGCCCAGGCTTATCATAAAAAGGAAAATGGGAGGCCACGATTACGTGCTTACAGCTTACTCTTTGCCCATCCTTCGTTACCACCTTTGGTTCGGAATAATCGTCCTCGATATCCTCGGCCGTTGTGTTCTCATAAACCATGCAGCCTGCCTTTACCGCTTCTTCTAGCAGAGCTTTAAGGAATTTGAGTGGGTGATACTGGGCTTGATTACTCATCATTAAGGCTGCTGTTGTTTGAATATTAAAGGGAATAGAGTCTTTCAAAGCACCATCGATGCCAAGACTTTTATATGCTTCCCATTCAGTTTGCAGCTTTTCTGAGTACTCATCTGTCACTGCATACATATAGGCATCTTCTTTACTGAAATCACAATCAATTCCATTGTCCTTCACCATTCTTTCAACAAAATGAATGGCATCCATCTGAGAATCAAAATAAAGTCTAGCCTTTTCTTTACCAAAATGATTGATTAATTCATCATAAATCAGACCATGCTGTGCTGTTAATTTAGCGGTAGTGTGGCCGGTTGTTCCATTTAAGACACTACCTGCCTCGATAAGGGCGACCTTTAATCCTTCTTTGGATAATAAATAGGCTGCGGTAACACCGGTAATTCCGGCACCGACAATCGCTACATCTACAGAGAAGTCTTCAGTTAATTTAGGATAAGAGGGAAAATCTATTTCGCGCCAAAAGGTTTTCGGAAACTTTGTTGTATTTTCAGATGAACTCATATGTATTCCTCCAGCTCGTAATAATCACATGTATAATTTTTCCTAAACTAAAAAAATCATGTGGTAAACGCAAAATTTATTTTTCTAGAACGTAAAAAGAACTCTGAGTTACTCAGAGTTCGAAAGAAAGGTATGATTCCAATTATTTAAACAGAATTACTTAAAATTAAAGGGGCTCCTTATCGGAGTTAATTTTATCGATTCGGGAAGAATCCTCTGAATCGAGCGCTCCTCGTAGGAAATGAAAGAGTGTACCACCTACAAAACCAAGACAAAGGACTAAACCGATGGTTGTGATCCACCAAATAGCCATTAAAAATCCCCCTTTATATTGAGGCTGAATTACATGCAAAAATTATAAGTCAGCCACTTTTCTAAAATATATGCTAAGGGGGGATTAATTTTACCAATGTTTCAAAGCTTTTATTTAGTCCTTGTCCTTTAAGTGTGAATAGTAATCAACCTTTTTAATATTAACACCGACGAAAGTTTCAATAATAGACTGACCGCCGGCAATAGAAAAGATTAAAATAATCACAAAGGCCACTCTTGGAAAAAGCAAATAGGCTCCGGCAAGTAAAATGGCACTCCAAACGCCCGCACACCAATAACATTTCAATAGATAACCAAACATAGAAGTGGGAACTTCCTTTGTTTCCGTACCATCCTGCGTTTCTACCTTCACCTTTTTGACAAAAGGTCTGCGAATAAATTCGGTAATCTTATCAAAGACAATTAAATGTGTTAAGCGGTAGCTCGCTAAAATTAACATAATATAGGTCATCCATGAAATTTCCCTCAAATCTCCATCCTCCAAAAATCAATTTGTAACAGGCAAAAAGATATTTTTTCAGTTCCTTGTATATTTTGAGCCTGAAATCAAAAATATATATTCGGAGGAGGCGAAAAAATGAAAAAATCTTTTTGGATTAGTTTGTTGTTCTTACTATCTCTTTTCTGTATTCCTAGCGTTTCATTTGCACAGCAATATTACACTGTTCAGCCAGGAGACTCGCTTTGGAAAATCGCTGTTAGGTATCAGGTTGGAATCTCAGAGTTAATTGCGGCTAACCCTCAGTTTAAAAATCCTAACCTGATCTATCCTGGTCAGAAGGTGACCATCCCTAACTTTGATGCGATTAAGAGTATAGAAAATCAAGTCATTCAATTAACCAATCAAGAGCGTGCCAAAAATGGAAAGCCGGCAATGACAGCAGATTGGGAGCTATCAAGGGTTGCTCGCTATAAGGCAAATGATATGCGAGATAAAAACTATTTCAGCCATACGAGCCCAACCTATGGAAGCCCATTTGATATGATGAAGAACTTTGGTATTTCCTATCGTTCGGCTGCTGAAAATATTGCTGCCGGTCAAACGACACCTGCATCAGTGGTACAGTCTTGGATGAACAGTTCAGGACACCGTGCCAACATCCTGAGCTCAAACACCCGTATCGGCGTGGGCTATGCTAAAGGCGGCTCCTACGGCTACTATTGGGTGCAAATGTTTATCTCAAAATAAGTTTCAAAATATCGAAAAAAGGGTCAGTTTTTTAAGCATTTTGCTTAAGGGGCTGACCCTTTCTACGTCTTGAGACCGATATAAAAATCAAGCTCAGGCGCAATTATGAGAACAAAAGAAAAAAGGTAAGATGAAATCAAGAAAAGAAAAGGAGTGAAACAAAATGAAGAAATTCGGTTTACTGGTAGCTGGAGGGATAGCAGCTATCATCTTACTTTCAACAATCGGTCCAATGGTGGGGTTACTTGTTAGCTTGGTGCTTCTCTACTTCATATTCAAACAATTTTTAAAGGCTGAATCCACTGGAGGGAAAATTGGACTTGGAATCATCGGTCTCATCGTCCTAGTGGCTTCCCTTCACAACGCACCAGCCATTATTGGAGTAGGCGCAGCCTATGTGCTGTACCTCGTTTATAAAAAATGGAATCAGAACAAGCACAGCATTAAAAAAGAAGAAGCAGATCCATTCGCCAATTTCGAAAAACAGTGGAATGAATTAAAAAATTATTAAACATTAGGACATTGGTGATTTTTTTCACCCTGTTGATTGGAGCGGAAGACGCGAAGACTCCTGTGGGAGTACGGGTCAGGGGAGACCCCGCAGGCGCAAGCGCCGAGGAGGCTCGCCGAAACGCCCACGGAAAGCGAAGCGTCTGGAGCGGAAATCAACAGGCTAGTTTAACAAAGATAAACTTAAAGGAGAGAATAAAAATGACAAACTTATTCACAAGAATTAAAAACACGATTACTGCGGATTTACACGAGGCTTTAGACAAAAAGGAAAATCAAAACCCAATTGCCTTACTGAATCAATACCTTCGCCAATCCGAGCAAGAAACAGAAAAGGTAAGAAAGCTTTTAGAACGCCAAAATACACTTAAGGATGAATTTACAAGAGAATATCATCAAGCGATGGAATTAGCAGAAAAAAGAAAGCACCAAGCAGAAGTTGCTTCAAAAGCGGGAGAATCGGAGCTGTGTCAATTCGCTGCTGCAGAACATCAACAATATGCTGATCGGGCCAGCCGTCTAAGCGCCTCACTCGAACAGGTGAATGGCCAGCTTGGGGAGTTAGAAAGAAAGTATGAAGAAATGAAGCACAAGCTTAAAGATATGCACCTTCGCAGAATGGAATTAATGGGACGTGAAAACGTCACTCGCGCCAATCTCCAAATCAACAAAGTGCTTGATTCAAATACGTATTCCGATGCGGCCTATTCAAAATTCAAAGACATCGAGAACTATCTTGATCGTTTAGAGCATCAAGTCAACAGCTCTTACTACCGCAATACCATTGATGCAAGGATCGCTCAACTAGAAAAAGAAATGAAATTAGAAGAAAGCAAGTCCATATAATAACAAATATGGTATTCTAAAGAAGGCGTAGGTTTCTACGCCTTTTATCCCATGAAAAATTAATAAATACATAAGGTAAAAAGGGAGGGTGAGCCGATGATTAAAAATAAAAAAAATGATTACTTAGGATGGCTTGTATTCATCGGTATAGTCATTTTGCTATTGGAGATTTTATTTTTCAATAAAGGGCTTATTTTCTCCCTTATTATCGCAGGTGGACTGATTTATATTAGCAGGAAAAAGGCTGGCCGTAAGTCTGGTAAGATCCTTTTCATTGCTGGAATTATTATCTTTGTTATAAGTGTCTTTAACATGATGACCTTTCGCTTCTTATTATTAGCGATATTACTACACTTTTTTATCCAATACTTACAATCAAAGAAGAATCCAAAAAAGATTCCATTAGATATTCAGACTCAAGAAACAACTGCCCCGGAAGAGACGGTTATTAAAGTTGAGCCGTTGTTTGAAAATGTGTTGTTGGGTCAGCAAAAGACACCAGTAGGCGTGTACGAATGGAAGGATGTTAACATCCAGACCGGAATAGGGGATACCGTTATTGACCTCAGTTACACGATGCTACCAAAAGGGGAAACAGTAATTTTCATCCGAAACCTGATCGGTAATATTCACATCCATGTTCCATATGAAATAGATGTATGCATTAACCATTCCTGTGTGGTGGGCTCAACAACTGTGTTTGGAAACCACGAACCGAGGATATTTAATCAAGTTTTTCAATTGAAAACTCCAGGTTATGAGGAGTCAGAGCAAAAGGTGAAAATCTTTACCTCACTTATTGTTGGGAATTTAGAGGTGAGCCGGATATGAGTACAACCCAGCGCCAGATCGTCTGGAGTGTCGCTTGCTCGTTCCTCATGGCCCTTATTGTTGCAGCAATTTTCACCATTGTGTTTCCATTAAACAGCTGGTCTGAATTGTGGAAACGGCATTTCATGGATATTCCATTTGTTATTTTTATTCCTGCTTTCAGCATTGTCATTGGGATTCTCTTGGGTGGGGTTTCTGGTTTATTTTGGCGGAAACAGTTTCTTGCTATTGATCATTCCCTTCATCAATTAGAGCAGGGAAGAGCTGCGGAGGCAGAAGGTAAGCCTGCCATTGTAGAAATGCAAACCATTGCCGAGCGGATTGATAAAATTGGTAAACAAATGTCAGAGCAAGTGAAGTTGTCCCAACGTTTAGCTACTGAAAAAGTAGAAGATCAGGAAGCAAGGATTCAAGAAATTATTGAGCAGGAACGAAACCGTCTTGCACGTGAATTACATGATTCAGTCAGTCAGCAACTTTTTGCCGCATCAATGATGATGTCCGCCATTAATGAAACAAAACAAGAGTCTGAAAATGAGCGCGAAGCAAAGCAGTTGAAATTGGTGGAAGAGATGATTCATCAATCCCAGCTTGAAATGCGTGCGCTCCTTCTTCATTTGCGTCCCGTTGCCTTAAAGAATAAAACGCTGCAGGAAGGAATGGAAGAGCTGTTAGTCGAATTATCTCAAAAGGTAACAATGGATATTAATTGGAAAGTAGAAGATT
The DNA here is from genome assembly GCF_030915525.1 of Neobacillus sp. PS2-9. NCBI lineage: Bacteria > Bacillati > Bacillota > Bacilli > Caryophanales > Bacillaceae > Neobacillus > Neobacillus sp. PS2-9. Next base: position 4,340,161 of record NZ_CP133269.1, on the reverse strand, counting down.
TTCCATTAGATAAAGGTGTCGAAGATCATCTCTTCCGGATTCTGCAGGAATCAATCTCAAACACATTGAGACACTCGAAAGCAAGCAGCTTAGAGGTGCTGATGGTCAAACGAGATGATTTTGCTATTCTTAGGATTGTTGATGATGGAATTGGTTTTGAAGTAAACGAGATGAAAGCCGGTTCTTACGGGATGCAAAATATGCATGAACGGGCACTAGAGGTTGGAGGTACCTTAAAAGTCATTAGTGTCAAAAATAAAGGAACAAGGCTGGAAGTGAAAATTCCGGTGATGATAAATGGAGATGGTGCGAATGATTAGAGTCGTGTTTGTTGATGATCATGAAATGGTGAGAATCGGGGTTTCCTCTTATTTATCCGCGCAACCTGACATTGAAGTGGTAGGTGAAGCAGATGATGGGAAAAAAGGGGTCGAGCTTGCTCTCGAACTGCGCCCTGATATCATTTTAATGGATTTGGTTATGAAGGAAATGGACGGGATTGAGGCAACAAGGCAAATCGTTGAACAATGGCCGGAAGCAAAGGTTATTATTGTTACAAGCTTCTTAGATGATGAGAAGGTGTACCCAGCCCTGGAGGCAGGAGCAACCAGCTATATGCTGAAGACTTCTAAAGCTGGTGAAATTGCCAATGCTGTTCGTGCTACATACCATGGTCAATCCGTACTTGAGCCGGAAGTGACGGGAAAAATGATGGTGAAGATGCGCCAAAAACATACTCATCTGCCCCACGAAGATCTGACCAGCCGGGAGTTAGAGATTCTGCTACTAATGGCAGAGGGAAAAGCCAATCAGGATATTGCCGATGAACTCTTCATCGCACTAAAGACCGTCAAAACCCATGTCAGCAACATCCTAAGTAAGCTAAATGTACAAGACCGAACCCAAGCAGTGATCTATGCGTTTAAGCATTCTTTAATCAAATAAAACCGAGAAACTATCCATAAAACAGGATAGTTTTTTTTATTTAATTGACTGTGTTACAGAACAGTGTTGATATTTTACACCCTGTTGATTGGAGCGGAAATCAACAGGCAAGTTAACAGCGCCAAATTAATTAAAAAAGTAATTGAAAATTCTTCTCAATTACTGTTATTATATTAATAATGAAAATCATTATCATTTACCAGGAGGGTTTTTACATATGAAACTACTAAAAATATCAGGAACGTTATTATTATCTAGCAGTCTTCTATTCGGATGCTCAAATACAGAGAAGACTTCTACAACGGAAAAAGTCAAAGAAACAAAGACTCAAGCTTCAGCTGCTCTTGAAGGGGTATCAAAAGAGTACCGCGAATACGCAATCGGTGAAATTGAGGAATTTGTTAAGGCAACGGAGGCCTTTACTACTGCTGTAAAAAACGGTGATGTGGAGAAAGCGAAACAACTTTATGCACCAGCGCGGATGCACTACGAACGGGCAGAGCCAATTGCAGAGGTATTCGGTGATCTCGATCCTAAAATTGATGCACGTGAAGGGGACGTACCGGAAGCTGAATGGGGCGGCTACCATAAACTTGAAAAAGGTCTATGGATCGACAAAACAACAAAAGGGTATGAGCAAATCGCCGATCAACTAATGAAAGACGTTAATCTATTACGTGCGAAGGTAGATACCGTAGAGGTGACACCTGACCTGTTAATTACCGGAGCAGTCGATCTTTTAAACGAGGTCTCGACTTCAAAAGTAACTGGAGAAGAAGACCGTTACTCTCATACGGATCTTTATGATTTTGCTGCTAACGTAGAGGGTGCAGAAAAAATTTACAAGCTTCTTCAACCAGCCTTAAAGGAAAAAAATGAGGAAGTCTCTAAAGAAATTCAAGCTCGATTTGATGATGTATATGCTTTACTGAGTCAGCATAAAAACGGTGAAGACTATAAACTTTATACGGAATTAACTGAAGCGCAAGTGAAGGAACTGAGCCAAGCAATCGATGCGCTTGCAGAACCGCTTTCTCAAATAGGAATGGTAACGGAGGCGTCTTAATTGACAACGAATACTACTAACAGCTTAGAGACATTAAATGAAAAAAAGGTTTCGAGACGCGATATTCTTAAAACAGCAGGTATCGGTGGGGTAGGAGTGATTCTCGGTGCATCTGGTCTTGGCGGAATCCTTTCCATCCAAGAAAGCAAGGCGGCAAGTACGAGGACAAATAAGGACGTTGTTCCGTTTTATGGAAAGCATCAAAGTGGAATAACTACAAAAACACAAAACCATGTTTATTTTGTTTCCTTAGATGTGACCACTACGAAAAGAGAAGAGTTAGTGAAAATGTTTAAGGACTGGACAAAAGCGGCGGCTTTGATGACAGAAGGAAAGGCCATCGGCGAACTCACTGGGAATGAATTTCTCCCCCCACAAGATACGGGTGAGGCAGCTGGGTTATCTGCCTCAAACTTAACCATTACCTTCGGCGTCGGTCCCTCACTTTTTCAAAATGATAATCAAGACCGGTTTGGGTTGAAACATAAGCAGCCGAAAGAATTAGTCGATCTTCCAAAATTTCCGCTTGATGCCTTGGAAGAGGAATGGACTGGCGGGGATTTGTGTATCCAAGCTTGTGCGGATGATTTGCAGGTAGCATTCCATGCGGTAAGAAACCTCATTCGGATTGCAAGAGGAAAAGCAACATTACGTTGGGCGCAATCGGGGTTCCAACGGACGAAACAAGCAGATGCCAAAAATGAAACACCTAGAAATTTATTTGGCTTTAAAGATGGTACCATCAATCCTGATGTAAATGATGAGAAGATCATGAACGAGCAGTTATGGGTACAGCCAGGTGATGGCCCTAATTGGCTTGTTGATGGAAGCTATCTAGTTGTCAGAAGAATTCAGATGTTCATCGAGGTTTGGGACCGAACCAACTTAAAGGAACAGGAAAATACATTTGGAAGACATCGTGTGAGTGGCGCCCCATTTGGTAAAAAAGATGAATTCGATAAAGTGGATCTGAAAGACATCCCAGCAGATTCACATGTCCGATTATCTCGAGGTGATGGGTCACAGCAAATTCTTCGCAGAGCCTATTCGTATTCAGATGGAATGGATAAGAAAACAGGAAGTTTTGATGCAGGATTGTTGTTCCTAGGTTTTCAGCGGAAGCCAAGTAAGCAATTTATTCCAATCCAAGAGAGACTAGCCAAAATGGATAAATTAAACGAATATACATCCCACCGAGGCAGTGCGATTTTTGCCTGTTTGCCAGGAGTCAAAAAGGGAAGTTTCATTGGAGAAACACTATTTAACTAGTGTTTTTCCTTTTAAGGGAGAGAGAGGCTTATGCAAAGATTTACAATATTACTTACGGTACTTTTCATCTTATTTCAAACCTTCCAACCTGTATCAGCAGAAGAAAACCATGATGAGCTTTTTGTGCTGATTGGAGACAGTTTAATGAAGGCAAAGGATGGGGAGTTAGCGGTTGTTTCTAGTAATATGGAACAATTTGCAGTTGATTGGAAGGAAATGAAGAAAGCAGATAGTAAGCAGGCTAAAAAGGTGGACCAGGAATTAAAAGAGGTTCAAAGCTTACTAACCAAAGGCAATGTAGAAAATGAGACACTTGCCAAAAGCCTTTCTTCTCTATCGAGTGCCGTTGTTTTGTATGACCAAGAACAAAATCCACAGGATAAAGAAAAAGCAAAAGAGCAGGTCAAACAATTACTCCCACTCATTAGCACTATGGAGAGTTCAATTAAAAATGGAGAGACTGCTAGTTTAAAAGGTCAATATCAAAAAATATTGAACCAATGGACGGCTTCGGAAAAACTTGTTCATGATGAGAGTATTGCCGCATACGGAAATATCGAAAAATACATGGCTCTCATACGAATTGCGATTAAACAAGAGCCAGCTGACCTGGAAAAAGCAAAGGCAAATCTTGCACAGTTAACGAAAGAAGTGAATAACTTTTTAGCTGGAAAGGTTTCAAAACAACTCGAGGGTGAAGCTTCGCTTTCAGATGTAGCCGCTTTGTTGGAAAAAGCTGAAAAGCAGATTTCTCAAAAAGAGTACAAAGGTGCGAGCTCCCAACTGAATGAGATTCTAAGCATTTGGCCAATGGTAGAAGGCGATGTTCAGACAAGGGACAGTGGGTTGTACAGTGATATCGAAACGAAAATCCCTACGGCTATCAGTCTGTTAAATTCGGAAAAGGTGAAGGCTGAGAAAGCTTCTGACATGATTAAGGAAATCAGTGATCGCCTTGCCCCTTTATTAAGCAAAACGAATTACACAATATGGGATGCAGCCCTGATTCTTTTACGAGAAGGTTTAGAAGGGTTACTCGTTGTCGCGACGTTAATTGCCTTTTTGAAAAAGATGGGACAGTCTTCAAAACAGAAATGGATTTGGTCCGGGGTTGTTGCAGGGATTTTAGCTAGTGCGGTTTTAGCGATTATCATCAACATCGTCTTTTCACAAATTGTTGCTGCATCAAGCAGGGAGTATATTGAGGGATTAACCGGTGTGGTTGCCGTAGTGATGATGCTGACAGTGGGGGCATGGCTCCACAACAAATCGAGTATTGGAAATTGGAACAAGTACATCAATCAACAAATGCATCAGGCAATCGCCAAAGGAAGTCTTCTCTCGTTTTCTTTCATAAGTTTTCTATCCGTCTTTCGTGAAGGCGCAGAGACGATTATCTTCTATACAGGAATTACCCCTTATATTAGCTTAATGCAGCTCGTAAGCGGGGTCTTGTTAGCGATAGTTATTTTAGTCATTGTCGGCTTTGTGATTATCAAGTACAGTGTGAAGATTCCTATTCGACTTTTCTTTAAAACAGCCACGATTCTAATATACTTTTTGGCATTTAAAATTCTTGGGATCAGTATTCATGCATTGCAAATATCTAATGTGATCCCGACCAGTACGGTTGAAGGATTTCCATTTGTGGATTGGATTGGACTTTATCCAACTTGGGAAACCACCTTATCTCAAGTGCTTTTACTTATAGTCATTATGTTTATTGTGTTTTTTATGAAAAAAAGAGAAGGAAAACAGATGGTTTCTGCAGAAGTTTAAAAGGGCGCTCATACGCCCTTTTTTTCGTCATTCGAAAAAAATTCCCCTACTAATCTTACAACTTGTCTCATAGGTTATTAAAAGTAAGATTGGGTCAAAGGGGAGTCGATGTATGGCTATTTACTATAGAGGAATCTTATTTTTGGCAGCTTCCGCTTTTTTAGGGGAAGGGATTGAAGTGCTGGTGAATATGATTCTTGCACGAGAGCTGGGATCACACGGATTAGGGCTTTATATGTCCATCCTGCCTTCTATCTTTTTAATCGTTTTACTATCAAGTTTTGAACTTCAGGTATCCATTTCTAAGTTTATTGCAGAAAGAGAAGAGCGCTACCATCGGAATATTTTGCATCATGCGATTACCATAACAGTTGTATTTACCAGTATTCTTTTTTTGTTAACAGCGGCTGTTCTTCCATTTATTCCAGTCTTTAATGCCTATCATCCTTATATTCGATGGCTGGTGATGATTCTTATTCCTGTTATTGCGTTTACTAGCGTTGCCAGAGGATATTTTATGGGTAAACAGCAGATGGGGAGAATCGCCATCTCTAACTTTATAAGAAAAATCATCCAGCTTGGTGGATTGTTTATCCTCTTCCGTTTGTTTGAGTTTGATTCACAGGAATCACTGTTAATTGCTATTGGAACTTTGATTGGCAGTGAAATTGTCGTCTTTCTTTACTTAGTCTACTTGTTTATTATTCAATTCCAACAATTGAAGCGCCAGCCTTTTTCAAACATCAATCGCAAAGTGGTACGGAAGAATCTAATGGCCGTTTCCGTCCCTACCACAGGACTTCGGTTGTTTTCTGCTTTCACTGGTGCGATTCAACCATTTATCATCAAAGCCGCATTGGTACACTCAGGAATGTCTGATGTACTGGCAACCGAACAATTTGGGATGTTAATGGGCGTAGCTGTATCGATCGGATTTTTTCCGGCCTTTATTGCCCATTCTTTAATGATCGTCCTGATTCCGGCCGTGTCAAAAACCCATTCGCAAAAGGATTATCCTACTCTACAAAAAATGCTGCAACAGGTGATGAAGCTTACTTTTATCTATGGAGTCGCAGCAGTAACCATTTTTTATTTTTTTGCTCCTGAATTAACATCGCTATTCTTTAAATCAGATACTTCGGCTGTATTTTTACAATTACTGTGGCCGTATTTCTTATTTCACTTTTTTATCATGCCAATGCAGGCCTTTATGATCGGTCTTGATTTGATTAAGGATGCCTTTATACACATCGTTTGGTCAATTGTCATCTCCTTTGGGCTCGTCTTATGGCTTGGTTCCTCGCCGGATTGGCGAATGAACGGAGTGATTATAGGAATGAATACAGGCTCCATTCTACTAGCGCTGATGCATTATTTAACTATCTGTAAAAAAATTGGCGTGTCTGTCTTTATGAAGGGCGTGAAAATCGGGGACAATCCCCCGTTGCGCTAAAGCGCCGGGGGACTGTACCCAAAAAAGAAAGTGTAGGGGTTCGGTCTGTCCATTCCGTCTATTAATATAGAAAGTTTTTTGTTTGGAGGGAATGGTAGAAATGAAACAGCAATTAGTGAATTCGTTTGAGGAATTAGTCAATGAATATGGGACAACCATCTATAAATATATTTTTTCGTTAGTCAAACATAAGGAACTTGCGGAGGATCTATATCAGGAGGTATTACTCTCTGCTTATTTAGCATATCCTTCAATTAAGGAGCAGGGTAAATACAAAAGCTGGTTATATACGATCGCCATCAATAAATGCCGTGATTATTGGCGGAAGGAAAATAAATCAAAGCATTTTTGGAAGGAAGAGGTGTATTCGTATTCTGTCTCAGTCGAATCTCCCTACATTCCAGAAGAAGAAGTCCTACATAATTTTTCTGCTCAGCAAATGGCGGAAAAGATAAACCTATTACCCGAAATTTATCGTTATCCTATTTATCTTTATTACTATCAAGATCTATCTCTACTAGAAATTGCGAAAAAAAGTAATCTTCCGATGTCTACTGTTAAAACAAGAATGAAAAGGGCGAAGGAACGGCTCCGGCCAAAAATGCTATCACTAGCCTAAATGCTCCATATGTAATTATTCTTTGAAAAGGGGAAGTTTAAGATGACTGGAAAAAGAATAAAAAATATTCCTGCCAATTTACTGCCATATATTTCAAAGCAACATTACCACCGTTATACGCCAATTGAGCATGCAGTTTGGCGTTTTGTTATGAAGCAAAATCATTATTTCCTAAAGGAAATTGCCCATCCTGCTTATGTGAATGGATTAAGAGATTCAGGGATCAAGACGGAATCCATTCCAAAAGTCGAAGATATGAATACGAGTCTTTCGAAGGTTGGCTGGGGGGCGGTGACCATCGATGGACTTATTCCAGGCTCTGCTTTTTATGGCTTTTTAGCTAACCGCCTCTTACCGATTGCAACAGAGATTCGGAACGTACAAAATATTGCTTATACGCCGGCACCGGATATGCTTCATGAAGCGGCAGGGCATGCGCCTATCCTTTTAGATGAAGCCTACCGCGAATTTGTAAGGAAAATCGGGGAAATGGGTGCAAAGGCTCTTTCGAGTAAAGAAAAAGCACAGGTATTTATGGCTGTTCGTCATTTAACGATTGTGGCAGAAGACCCCAATTCGACTCCAGAGCAAGTAAAAGAGGCCGAGATGCAGGTTGCTGAAGCGCGCAGCAAGTTGAAAGGTTTATCAGAAGCTGATAAGGTATCACGACTGTTTTGGTGGACGGTGGAATACGGATTAATTGGTGAGCTCGATCACCCAATCATATACGGGGCTGGCTTGCTATCTTCGGTGGGAGAGAGCCAAAGCTGTTTGAAGGATGATATCCGTAAAATTCCATTTTCCGTTGAAGCCTGCATAAGTACCCCTTATGATGTTACGAAACCGCAGCCACAGTTATTTGTTTGTAAAAGCTTTGAGGACTTAGTCGCGGCTATTGATGACTTTGCTTCGACAATGGCCTTCCGGAAAGGAGGAACGGAGAGTCTCGTTCAAGCACTGCAGACAGAAAACACGGCAACGATTTGCTTTTCCTCAGGCCTGCAAGTTACAGGAACTCTAGCTGATGTTTTAATAAATGAAAAAAAGGAAGCCGTTTATCTCAAGACGAAGGGTCCAACAGCATTGGCCTACAACAATCAACAATTGGATGGACATGGAAAAGAAACACATCGTAAAGGCTTTGGTACACCTATTGGTCGTTTAGAAGGAGATATTGTCTTAGAGCAATGTACGGTTGCGCAGCTAAAGGACTTAGGTATTTTTCAGGATCATAAGGTCCAATTAAAATTTGAGAGTGGAGTGTTGGTTGAGGGAACGGTGAAAGGAATTCTTTTTTCAGACTCCAAACCTGTTATTATCTCCTTTAAAGATTGCCAAGTAGCTTATAAGGATCAGGTACTATTTGAACCAGCATGGGGGACATTCGATATGGCCGTGGGTGCAAGCATTGATTCGGTCTTTGCTGGTGCTGCAGATCCTGATGCTTATTTTGAATGGACAGAGATAGAAGATACAGAGGAAGTTGTTGATAAACCAGAATGGAATGAGCTGGAAAATTTATATGAAGAGATTCGCCACATACGTGAAGGTTTGGTTTGGGATGAACAAAGTGCGGCCCATGTAGGAGAAGTTTTAGCCATCTTAGATGACCGGTATCCAAAAGAGTGGTTACTGCGCTTAGAGATTCTCGAACTTTATAAAATGCACGATGATGGTCATCAAAATGTAAACGCTATCATGAATAAGCTGCAAAATACTGACTGGGACTCATCAGTTAAACAAATGATTAATCGGGGATTAACTTTAATTAATTCCTTTGAAAAATAACATGGTTTAAATAAAGAAAATCGTGTTTTTTTGTAGGGATTAGTTGGTCTACGTGCCCGAGATGTGATTGATAAAAGGGAACTGGGTAACGTAGAAGCAGTCTACGTGCCCGAATTGGGTATGGAAAAGGGAACTGGGTAACATAGAATCGGTCTACGTGCCCGAGATGTGATTGAAAAAGGGAACTGGGTAACGTAGAAGCAGTCTACGTGCCCGAAATGGGTATGGAAAAGAGAACTGGGTAACGTAGAAGCAGTCTACGTGCCCGAATTGGGTATGGAAAAGGGAACTGGGTAACATAGAATCGGTCTACGTGCCCGAGATGTGATTGAAAAAGGAACTGGGTAACGTAGAAGCAGTCTACGTGCCCGAAATGGGTATGGAAAAGAGAACTGGGTAACGTAGAAGCAGTCTACGTGCCCGAGATGTGATTGAAAAAGGGAACTGGGTAACGTAGAAGCAGTCTACGTGCCCGAGATGTGATTGAAAAAGGGAACTGGGTAACGTAGAAGCAGTCTACGTGCCCGAGATGTGATTGAAAAAGGGAACTGGGTAACATAGAATCGATCTACGTGCCCGAAATGGATCCAGAAAAGAGAACCGGGTAACATAAAACCAGTCTACCTAATAAACTAGGTACTAATAAAGTAAAAGGAGCTTGGAATGTGATCCAAGCTCCTTTTACTATTAATCTTTACTTGATAGAATCCCCAAGATACGAAGAATGCTAATGAATAGGTTAATAAAATCAAGGTATAGGTTTAAGGCCATCAATGGAACTTCTTCTGCTCTTACACCGTAATGCTTCATTCGGCTGATATCAAAAAGTACATACCCGCTAAATACGACTACACCAATAAAGGAGTAAGCAAGCATTCCTGTTGAGCTTAACGGGAAGAAAATATTAAAGATGGAGATGGCTACTAAAGCAAGCAGTGCAGCCAGCAAAAATCCACCTAAAAACGAGAAATTACGTTTTGATTTTGCCGCATAAATAGAAATACCTGTAAAGACAACGGTAGTACTTGCAAAGGCCATAACTACTACGTTTGCTCCTGATGTCGCTAAGTAGTGAGCGACAATTGGGTATAGTGTGATACCAGAAAGAAAGGTAAAGACATAAAGGAATGAGTACGAGATGGCTTTTTTTCGTCTTAAAAAGAACGCAGATATAAGCATGACAAATTCTAAAATATACAATGGAATCATAAGCCAAGACGGTACAATAAACGCACCAGCCATTGTGCCTAAGAAAGCGATAGCAAGTGATAGAGCAAATGTCCGTAATACGGATGGCATAAACTCAGTAGATGTTTGAGTATACAAGTTTTTCACCTCTAAATTTATTTGTTACTAGAATATACGTACAAGAGGTCAAGATGTTTCATTTTTTCTTAAAATATCTCGATCTTCCTTTAATAAGTCGCGAATTTCAGCTAAGAGTTCTTCTTGGCGGTCAATTTTTGCTACAACCACAGCGGGTTCCTCTTTCTTTTTAAAGCGATTAATGAATTTTACAAATAGGAAAATAGAGAAGGCGATGATAAAGAAATCAACAACAGTTTGAATAAATTGTCCGTATTTTAAATCATGATAAGCAAGTTTAGAAAACGAGTCTGTTTTTCCAATCAATAATCCAATTAATGGCATAATGATATCTGAGACCAGAGACGAGACTATTTTTCCAAATGCCCCCCCAATAATAACCCCAACTGCTAAATCAATGACATTGCCCTTCATGGCAAATTTCTTGAATTCGTTCCACATGACATACTGCCCCCTTTCTTATACTTAGTATTATTGTACCTTTATACCCTATCCTTCTCAAGGCTTCCCATAAAATGCTGATTGACAGTGGACGCAAAATTCACTATAGTTACTATGAAATTAATTACATGGATACCCGAATACTGGGGAGAGGTTCATAGCAGACACCCTCTATAAAAAACTATGGAAATGGAGAATTCAACCATATCCTTAGGATATGGTTTTTTATTTCTTTCTTATAGTTATAACCGGGTTATATAAGGAGGACTAACAATGGCAGAAGGAAGAACAGATGCTGAATTAGAAGGTGTAACATTATTAGGAAATCAAGGAACAAAGTATTTATTTGAATACACGCCAGAGGTTCTAGAGGCGTTTGATAATAAACACCCGAACCGTGATTACTTCGTAAAATTCAATTTTCCTGAGTTTACAAGTCTTTGTCCAAAAACAGGACAGCCTGACTTTGCTACAATTTATATCAGCTATATTCCGGATCAAAAGATGGTGGAAAGCAAATCGCTTAAGCTTTATCTTTTCAGCTTCCGTAATCATGGAGATTTCCATGAAGACTGCATGAATATAATCATGAATGATTTAATTAAGTTAATGGATCCTCGCTATATTGAAGTATGGGGCAAATTCACGCCAAGAGGCGGAATCTCCATTGACCCTTACTGCAACTACGGCAGACCAGGTACGAAATACGAGCAAATGGCTGATCATCGTATGATGAACCATGATTTATACCCTGAAAAAATCGATAACCGCTAAATTTGGGGACAGTCCCCCGGTGCGTTAATGCGTAAAAGGAGCAGCTGCTAGCAGTTGCTCCTTTTTATGATATGAGTTTCATTTTTATGGCCTTTACAGCGGCATCCGTCCGATTTTTAGCTTCTAGTTTCTGAATGATAACGGATATATAATCTCGTACGGTATAGCTGCTCAGATGGAGTTTTTCAGCTGCTTCATTGATAGAGGCACCCCCTGCGATCAATTGTAATACCTCTTTTTCACGCATGGTTAAGACAGAGTGCGTCCCACCGAACTGGTGTAAGGCTTCATCCCATATAGAATACAACAATTCCCCGGCATAATGCCCAAATTTGATGAGCGTCGATAGGGTTTGCATGCTGATATCAAAATGTGAATTTTCGCCTTGATCTAATAGAGCAATCCCAAGCAGTTTGCTTTTAGTGGGAACGAAGATGGGTAACACCACTAATGAGCGAAGTTGAAATTCATTTACATATTTTTTGGGTAACACATCTAAGGCATTAGAAAAGTAAAGCGGCTGCGAATGGGTTAACGAGCTTAAATATTTTTCTATTAAAGAGAGCCCTAATATTTCTTCTTGGATTTGCTGCACAGAAGGAATGCTGACATTATAGCCCGAAACACCAATCCCTTTATCTTCGTAATGATTATACAAAAACAAACCACAGCGGCTAAACGGCATATAGTCGACTAACCCCTTTGTAATCGCCTTTACGGCATCATCCACGCTCCGTGCACGTAACAAATGCTGTAAGAAGAGGAGAGACCCATCCTTCCACTCCATCCTGCTCTCAAGCTGTTGGAGCTTTAACTGTCGAAGATACATACCTCTAATAAAATCACATTGATGTTCTGTAATCGTCGTTCCAGGATCCCGTACACAAACAAGTAACACATCATTCAGACAAGGTACCTGAACAATGTCCGATTCCTCCTCGCCTGTGCCGATTAGTTTATTTATCGCTGATGAAAGATGGCTGATTTGACTGGCTTTCAAATTGGAGCACATGTCGATTAAATGGGTGTCTACAGCATAATCGTCTGAACAGACAATACTTTCAATTTGGTAATTCTCCAGCTCCTTTTTAACCACAGCCGCCCACTTCATGGGAATGATATCAGTGACGATCATATTTTTAATCCACTTTTTATTTTGTTCTTCCCAGCTTTGTGTTAACAATGCCTGATCCATCATTCGTGAAAAAAACGATTGTATGGCCTGGTGGTCAAGAAAAGTAGCTTCCGATTTTTCTGCTAGAAGCTTATGAAATATATTTTCAATCGTTGAGACGAGAGAAATGGAATCGGATTCATTGTATTCGGTCGAAAATCGATTTTGCCATTCTGTGAGAATCGAATGGATGAAGGTATCTGCATTTGTAGCTTTTCCGGCTGAAACCTTCTTTAATGCTATTTGAATCATCGTATCTATTTCATCTACTAAATGATCATTTTGAATCTTTAATGTAGGTTGAAGTTTCCTCCATTCCATCAAGAAGGGCTCTTTCAGTTCAAGTAAGAGGGTCATCCCTTTTTGTACAAGCTGTTCGATTTTATGCTTCATTGTCATCCACCTCCGTAACGAATGCTTCTGCTTTTTCTAAATAATACGAAGAAAAAATTTCCAATATGTCCGTAGTGAAAAAACTGTACCCGTCATTTGTCGGGGGTCTCTTTTTTTTACGATATTTTCCGTGATTGTAGGAGGATACCTTAGGTTGTATTGTAAAGGAAAGGTTGTATATTGAAAATTGGGAAAATAGGAGGGGTTTCATGGAAAGCACGATTCAGCTTGTTGAGGGTACCACAAGTAAAAAAGTTTTTTGGTCAGCGTTAGGAACAGGAATCATAGCTCTAGCCCTACTTTTAGTGTCATTTGGAATATCTGGGGTAGCCTATGCGGTACCTATTGCCGGTGTAGGGGACTTTTATGTAGAGTTTGATAAATTAGAAGGAAATGGCTATGTCTTCTACCCGAAAATGGGAGAAACAAGCTCTTCTGATTCAGCACCACAAGGGACTAATTTAATCGACACCTTAACGATCGACAATCTACAGCTATACAAGGACTTCCAAGTTGGTGGCGAATGGATCCGGGTTAAAATTACTGCCTCCAAACCGGTACAGATTACTGGTTTGCAGCATGATGCCGGACTTATTGAAGCCAACGCCAAATTTCAGAATTTAGTACTCCAGGAAAAGCATAGCGATGACTGGCAAAAACAATTCCAGCAAACCTCTTCTAAAATTACCCTAGAGCACGCAAAATTAAAGACTCATTACCTATTTCAAAAGACGATAAATATGAACGGGATGAGATTAACAGTTGAGAAGATTAATAAGAAATAAAGAGGAGGGACTTTGATGGCATTTAAAAAGTGGCGAAAAAAACGGCCGCTAGGGGGAGCAGTAACTACCATTCTTAGTGGTCTGATGATCTCGTGGGTCCCATTAAACCTTTACCTCAGTACATTTCTTCCTGGCTCCATAGCCATCATCGGTTTATTGTTTGGCGGAGTCATTACTTTGTTAGGTATCGTTGCCCTATTTTTTCCGAATGCATCTAAAATACTAGGAATCTTTACTATTTTTCTATCCATTCTCTCGGTGATTGGGGCATTGGGAGGCTTCCTGTTTGGAACCCTTTTTGGAATTATCGGAGGGGCGTTATTAATGGCATGGCGCCTTGCTCCCGTTCAAGTGAAGGCAGCACCTCCAAACAGAGTTGATAAGACGGTTCATACTGTCTAAAGGGGAGCGAACTATGTGGTGGAAAAGCAAGTACTTCGTTATAAACATTTGTATCCAGCTATTGTTTTTATCATTCTTCCCTTTCAGCTCTGCTGTAAAGGCCGAAAGTACAGCAAATGAAGGCTTTGTTATTGAAGCGGACCGTGTTGTTGGGTCAGGTATGACGGCGTCCATTGTGAAGCGGGAAACATCTGAAAGTGATCAGAAGCCCATGCTGCGATTCCACTATAAATCTGCAGTCATCTATGGAATGAGATTAACCAAGCAATTAGAATCTTCCAATGGCCCAGTTACGATATCCTTAAAAGCAAAAGGTCCCGTTACTGTAAAAGATATGACAGTGGATACATCGGCCATTTCCTTTAAGGGTGCTTGTGTCAAAGCATCAGAGACGATTCCGGAGCTGGGGATGGAAAATGTGGTTATGAATGCACATTATATGGAATCTAAAAACAGCATAATTAACCAATTAGTCCTCGACACATTGGCTGGTAAGCGGGGGGCTCCTCATCCTGATCAGAGTAAACTTTTACAAGATTTAAGTAGGTTACCTATCAATCAGATAGATAAAGAAATTGAAAAAATATCAAATGGACATTTGCCGCTAACGTGTGAGGATGGTGGAAAGGGAGATGAGTCTCCTGGTAGCATCGGAGTTGTGACCGACCCACTTCCGGATATGGTTGGCGTAGTGACAAAGCCACTGGAGCCGGTGTTGGAGCCACTGGAGCCGGTATTAGAGCCACTAGAACCTGTGTTGAAACCGCTAGAACCTGTGTTGAAACCACTAGAGCCTGTGTTGAAACCACTAGAGCCAGTCCTAAAACCACTAGAACCTGTGTTAAAACCATTAGATCCTGTTATGAAACCGCTTGAACCAGTCTTAAAACCAGTGGAGCCAATCGTAACAGGTACAAAAGAAAAGGTTGATCAAGTCGTTCAAACGACGTGCGAGCAGTTAAAGAATGCCAATGGAGTCATCACAAAGGAATTGGCATTGAATCTGATTGATGAAGCCATTTCGAAAAAGGTACCTTTGAATTCAATCTGTCAGAATGACACGACACTAACAAAAGAACTTCAAAGCTGGGAAAAGAGTCTACTAAGCTCACTAGGACTACTAGATTTATTAGGAAAGGTATTAAATGAGGACCCGGTTCAGCAACTTAAGAAAATGCGTGAAAAAATAGCTAAAGAAAAGGACGGAGCAGTTGTGTATTCTCAATAAAAAGGAGGATGACCATTATGGTCATCCTCTCTCTGTGTTATCTTAGAAAGCCCAGTTTCCTGCTCTGAAGATTGGCTCAGTCTTTCCATCGGCTGTGATACCATCGATGTCCATTTCAGGAGATCCAATCATAAAATCTACGTGTGTAAGACTTTCGTTAAGTCCATTCTCAGCTAATTCCTCAGATGACATTTTCTTACCACCCTCGATACAGAATGCGTAGGCACTTCCGATCGCTAAATGGTTCGACGCATTCTCATCGAATAATGTATTAAAGAAAAGAACATTAGATTGGGAGATTGGTGAATTATAAGGGACCAGCGCCACCTCGCCAAGATAATGTGAACCTTCGTCCGTTTCTACAAGACGCTTCAAAATTTCTTCGCCTTGTTCTGCTTGATAACCAACAATTCGTCCGTTCTCAAATGTAATCGAGAAACGGTCAATGATGTTTCCAGCATAGCTTAATGGCTTTGTGCTTGCAACCGTACCATTGACACCCGTTCTTAATGGAACAGTGAAAACTTCTTCAGTCGGCATGTTGGCCATGAATTCGAAGCCTTTTTCATTGATGCTTCCGGCACCAACCCAAATATGTTTCTCAGGAAGTTCGACCGTTAAATCTGTACCTGGAGCTGTGTAGTGAAGCTTTTGGTAGCGTTTGTCATTTAGGTATTTTACCTTTTCATGAAGCGTTTCGTCATGCTTTTTCCAAGCTTCTACTGGATTTTCTACATCCACGCGTGTAGCTTTGAAAATCGCATCCCAAAGCTTGTTTACTTGGTTTTCAGCTGGCTCGTCAGGGAAAACCATAGCTGCCCAAGCTGGCGATGGAGCAGCAATAACAGTCCAACTCACCTTATCTGATTGTGCAGCTTTCCGATAATTTGCTAAAGCTTTTCCAGCCGCTTTGTTGAAGTTGGAAATACGTTCTGGATTAACGCCGCTTAGCAAGTCTGGGCTTTGGGAAACAACAGACATAAAGGCAGCACCTTTTTCTGCAAGTTCATCCATTTCCTTTGCACGCCAAACAGGGTACTCAAGAAAAGCCTCATCCGGAGCTAAATCGTATTTTGTTCTTGTAACCGTATCATCGTTCCAGTTCACAATGACATTGTGGGCACCTGTTTCGTAGGCTTTTTTCACAACTAACCGAATAAATTCTGCCGCATCAAGAGTGGCATTGACGACCAACGTTTGGCCAGGCTGAATATTTACACCGACTTTAACAGCAAGCTCAGCATATTTCTCAAGATTTTTTTGAAAATCACTCATATGTATGTCTCCTTTTTTCAGAATCTTCCTATATTGTATCGTTTTTCTTTAGAAAAAGAAACCGATAACAAAATGTAACTGGAATCTATTTACAACAAAAAAACAGTAGAGACATTTCATCTCTACTGCAGCTTGCTACCGTATACTTTTATATTAAAATAAACACCTGCTGAAAATAACACTAGAAAAGTAATGATTCCTGATACTGAGGTTGGAGACATGAATTGTGACAATTCCATACATTCCACCGTCCTTATATATTAACCGTTTACAAGTTAATTATAATATTAAAAGAGGTAGATGTGAACATTTTAGTACAATTTTTCGAAATTTATTTGAACTTAAATACAAAAAATGGGACCGTGTTTACGATCCCGTAATGGTAGCTTTTTTTTCAAAATGAACAAACATAATCCAATACAGTACAGCACTTGCGAGGGCAAGAATGCAAAGGACGAAAAAGGTCCAGTCATAGCCAATCCACACGGTCAATGGAATAGCAAGCGGAGCAATAGTCCGGCTGATTGTAAACCGCAAGCTGGCTGCCGCAAAATACTGACCCCTCATATGCTCAGGTGCTAGCTTTGAAACGAAGCTCTGCTGCAGTCCTGCCCCCATTAATTCAGCAAACGTGAATACCGCCATTGCCAAGATTAATCCCCATATCCAATGTGTTTGACTGAAAATAACAATGGAGATGGCGTACACAATAGAGGAGAGAACAAATACATTTCTTTCATAATATTGATTCATCCACTTTGTCACAAACACCGTTAATAAGGCAACGAGCAAGCCATTTTCAGCGAGGACGATTCCAAATACCTGTTCAGCCTTAATCGTAAACGACCAATCACCGACAGAAAAGAGTGTTTGATTTTTCACGAAATCCTTTATATAAACAGGGATTAGCAGATCCAGCTGCATAAACGTCTGCCCAGCCAAAACTCCTGCGAGGATAAATAAAAGGAAGGTCTTATCCTTAATGATGAGGGAATAATCCCTCAGTTGATTGAGTAAAAAGTAATACCACTTTCCATCGCTAGAAAGAGCAGTATTCTGTTGGAGTGGTGCCGTTTCTCTGATCATTTTGGCAAGAATCAATCCAAATAAAATACAAACAAATCCAGCTACAAGTAACAGCTGAAAGCGGTAGTGAACATAAAAAATGGATCCTAATATAGGCCCGACCACAACTGCAATATTAATAGATGTATAAAAAATGGCAAATACACTACTTCTATGTTTTTCTTCCACGACATCTGCAATCATCGCCTGACTAGCAGGCCAGTAAAAGGAACCAAAAACCCCTGCAACCGCGAACGAAATAAATCCAATCCAAGGGGAATGGAGCCAGGGAGAGCTGGCTACAGCAAAAGCTAAGAAGGAAAGCCCTTGACCAATGGCGGAAAGAACCATCATTCTTTTTCGTCCGAAGCGATCTGCGCAATATCCGCCCATCAGGTTTGCAGCGACAGAGAAAACCTGAGAAAAAACTAATAATAATCCTGCTTTATTTTTACCGAACTCGTCTGCAAAATAGATGGTTAAGAACGGGAAAAACATCCAAAAGGTAATATTCATCATGGCTTCACTATATAAGCGAACCTTTAAGTTTGGGTCCCAATCTCTAATTCTCATGTTGAATCCCCATTTCTCTATTTCATGTCAATCCATCATACTATTCTCATGGAAGGAATTTCAAGAAAAATGTAGGTAAACAAATGTGTATCTACAAAGAACCTGAGAAAAACTTAAGCGGGAGAGTGGACAGTGACTGTTGGCCACAGTAAAAAAGCTTATATGTAACTACGCACACAATTCCCATAGCTCCACCAAAAAGGCTTGATGGGAATTGTGAGGAGCGCACAGTGCCCGATGCTCCACTTAAAATGCTTGCTTGGGAATTGTGAAGAGTTCACAACTCCCTATGCTCCACTAAAAAGGGTTGCATGGGAATTGTGAGGAGCGCACAGTGCCCGAGGCTCCACTAAAGATGCTTGCATGGGAATTGTGAAGAGTTCACAATGCCCGAGACCCCACTAAAAATGCTTGCATGGGAATTGTGAGGAGCGCACAGTGCCCGATGCTCCACTAAAAATGCTTGCATGGGAATTGTGAAGAGTTCACAATGCCCGAGACCCCACTAAAAATGCTTGCATGGGAACTGTGAAGGGTTCACAACTCCCGAGACCCCACCAAAAATGCCTGCATGGGAATTGTGAAGAGTTCACAATCCCCGAGGCCCCACTAATAAGGCTTGCATGGGAATTGTGAAGAGTTCACAACTCCCGAGACCTCACCAAAATGCTTGCATGGGAACTGTGAAGGGTTCACAACTCCCGAGACCCCACTAATAAGGCTTCCATGGGAATTGTGAAGAGTTCACAATCCCCGAGGCCCCACTAATAAGGCTTGCATGGGAATTGTGAAGAGTTCACAACTCCCGAGACCCCACCAAAAATGCTTGCATGGGAACTGTGAGGAGTGGACAGTGCCAGTATCCCTTAAAAAGAGTTAGAGTGGGAACTGTGAGATAAGACTATCAACTCTATTAATAGAGGTTGAATTACTGAATCCAGTTGGGACGTATGCTATAGTTAACATACGAAAACTTGAAAGGATGTTTTAAATTTGGTTAAAAGTGTTGTAATTGCTGAAAAACCTTCTGTCGCACGTGATATTGCACGTGTGCTTAATTGTCATAAAAAAGGAAATGGGTTTCTTGAAGGAGATAAATATATCGTTACATGGGCGCTTGGGCATCTAGTCACACTTGCTGATCCAGAAAATTACGATGTGAAGTATAAATCATGGAAATTGGAAGATTTGCCTATGCTACCTGAGCGTTTGAAATTGACAGTCATTAAGCAAACTGGAAAACAGTTTCAAGCAGTTAAAAGTCAACTGACTAGAAGTGATGTTAATGGAATAATTGTAGCTACAGACGCAGGCAGAGAGGGAGAATTAGTTGCACGTTGGATTATTGATAAAGTAAAAGTCAATAAACCAATTAAACGCCTCTGGATCTCATCTGTTACGGATAAAGCGATTAAAGACGGCTTTGCCAACCTAAAGCCTGGAAAAGCCTATGACAATTTATATGCTTCAGCGGTAGCACGTTCAGAAGCAGACTGGTATATCGGTCTAAATGCAACACGTGCATTAACCACCAGGTTCAATGCCCAACTAAACTGTGGTCGTGTACAAACCCCAACTGTTGCTATCATTGCAGCACGTGAGGAAGAAATTAAAAACTTCAAAGCGCAAACCTATTACGGCATTGAAGC
Source organism: Neobacillus sp. PS2-9 (assembly GCF_030915525.1). NCBI lineage: Bacteria > Bacillati > Bacillota > Bacilli > Caryophanales > Bacillaceae > Neobacillus > Neobacillus sp. PS2-9. The sequence continues at coordinate 4,320,157 of NZ_CP133269.1, read as the reverse complement.
CCAAACTACAGCCCAATTAAAGCTGACTTGGCAAGATGCAAAAGGGAATAGCCGTAGTTTTAATAAGGAAAGCATTGATACGATTGTGAAAAAACTGGGCAACCAAAATGCCAAAGTAACCGAAATTGAAAAAAAGCCGAAGAAGTTATTCTCTCCTGGCCTTTATGACCTAACAGAACTACAGCGGGATGCCAATAAAATATTCGGTTACTCAGCTAAAGAGACACTAAATATTATGCAAAAGTTGTACGAGCAGCATAAAGTTTTAACGTATCCCCGTACAGATTCACGCTTTATTTCGTCAGATATCGTTCCAACGATTCCAGAACGTCTGAAAGCATGTGGAATAGGAGAATATCGTTCACTAACAACCAAAATCTTAAAAAATCCAATAAAGCCTTCAAAGTCGTTTGTAGATGATAGCAAGGTATCCGATCACCATGCAATTATTCCAACCGAAGGATACGTTAATTTTTCAGCATTTACGGATAAAGAACGCAAAATTTATGACTTAGTGGTTAAACGCTTTTTAGCGGTATTATTCCCAGCATTTGAGTACGAGCAATTAACTCTTCGTGCGAAAATTGGTGATGAAAACTTCGTTGCTAGAGGAAAAACTATTTTATCTCTTGGCTGGAAAGAAGTTTACAATAATCGACTTGAAGACGACGATAATACAGATGATCTGAAAGAGCAAATATTACCTCGGATCGAAAAAGGTGATACATTAAACGTAAAATTAATCGCACAAACATCTGGTCAAACTAAGCCGCCGGCAAGATTTACTGAGGCGACATTACTATCGGCAATGGAAAATCCTACGAAGTATATGGATACACAAAATAAACAACTTGCAGACACCTTAAAATCGACGGGTGGACTAGGTACTGTTGCGACACGTGCTGATATTATTGATAAGCTATTCAATTCATTTTTAATTGAAAAGCGTGGTAATGACATTCATATTACTTCTAAAGGTCGTCAATTGCTGGATTTGGTTCCAGAAGAGCTAAAATCGCCTACCTTAACAGCAGAATGGGAACAAAAGCTTGACCAAATTGCGCATGGCAAGTTGAAAAAAGAAGTGTTTATCAGTGAAATGAAAAACTACACAAAAGAAATCGTTGCTGAAATTAAAGCAACTGATAAGAAATATAAGCACGATAATATTTCCACCAAATCTTGTCCAGACTGTGGGAAACCAATGCTTGAAGTGAATGGTAAAAAAGGTAAAATGCTCGTGTGCCAGGATCGTGAATGTGGACATCGTAAAAATGTCGCACGCGTCACCAATGCACGTTGCCCACAATGCCATAAAAAGCTAGAGCTACGTGGCGAAGGTGCTGGCCAAATCTTCGCATGTAAATGTGGATACCGTGAAAAGCTATCTGCTTTCGAAGCACGCCGTAAAAAAGAATCTGGTGGTAAAGTAGATAAACGTACGGTACAAAATTATTTGAAAAACCAGCAGAAAGAAGAAGAACCAATAAATAATGCGTTGGCAGAGGCACTAAAAGGATTAAAGTTTGATTAATACGATATTTATTAAGGCGCTATTCTGTAAAAAGGAATAGCGCTTTTCGTATTTATAAGGAACCATAAAGCCATTTCGTTCATTATTCTGCTAAAGTGTTATCGTGCTAAAATTCAGAAAATTTAGTTGACAGATTAAGTTTTCCTCTCATACAATAGTTATAATCATAATAATAAAATTGAATGGAATGATTTTCATGAGCCATTATCAAAAAACAATTCCATATTTAATAACAATTATAAAAGAGGCTGAACTCCAAATCTAAAGTGATAAGGAGTCCAGCCTCTTTCTTTATTATACTAAAGTGGTAGAGGAGCGAGAAAAATGATTACATTAACAGGTGAAAGTTTAACGCTAGAACAAATGAAGGAAGTATTATACCGAGGTCAAAAGGTTCGAGCTTCAGAGAAGAGTATGGAAGCAGTTAAAAAGAGCAGAGAAGCTGTCGATCGAATTGTTTCAGAATCGAGAGTAGTATATGGGATTACGACTGGGTTTGGAAAGTTCAGCGATGTGTTAATTGATAAAAATCATGTTCAGGACCTTCAACTAAATTTAATTCGCTCACATGCATGTGGTGTGGGAGAACCATTTCCTGAAATTGTTTCAAAAGCAATGGTCCTTCTTCGTGCCAATGCACTCCTTAAAGGCTTTTCTGGAGTTAGACCGATTATTATTGAAAAACTCTTAGAGCTGGTTAATCTGGAGATTATTCCTGTTATTCCACAGCAGGGCTCTTTAGGTGCAAGTGGTGACTTAGCGCCGCTGTCCCACCTTGCTTTAGTTTTAATTGGGGAAGGGGAAGTTTTTTATAAAGGAAATCAGATGGAAGCAATAAGTGCGCTTCAACAAGAGGGAATCCTTCCAGTCACATTAGAGGCGAAGGAAGGTCTGGCACTTATTAATGGGACACAAGCAATGACAGCCATGGGTGTGGTTGGTTATCTAGAAGCAGAGCAGCTGGCGTTTGAAAGCGAACTGATCGCCTCTATGACTATAGAAGGATTAAATGGCATTATTGATGCCTTTGCGGAAGAAGTTCATGTAGCAAGGGGCTATAAACAGCAAATTGATACAGCGCGAAGGATTCGTGGTTATTTAAGTGATAGTTTATTAACAACGCAGCAAGGTGAATTAAGGGTACAGGATGCCTATTCCTTACGCTGTATTCCACAAGTCCATGGTGCTTCATGGCAGGTCTTGGATTATGTAAAAGAAAAATTAGAAATAGAAATGAATGCTGCAACCGATAACCCGTTAATTTTTGATGATGGGGAAAAGGTCATTTCGGGAGGAAACTTCCATGGGCAGCCTATTGCGTTCGCGATGGATTTTATGAAAATTGCGGTTGCGGAATTGGCCAATATTTCAGAGCGAAGAATTGAACGGTTAGTGAATCCACAATTAAATGATTTGCCAGCATTCCTAAGCCCTCAGCCAGGTTTACAATCTGGCGCCATGATTATGCAGTATGCAGCGGCGGCACTAGTATCAGAAAATAAAACACTAGCACATCCAGCGAGTGTGGATTCGATTCCATCCTCAGCAAACCAAGAGGACCATGTGAGTATGGGAACGATTGCCTCTAGGCATGCGTATCAAATCATTCAAAACGTTAGAAGAGTTTTAGCAATTGAATTAATTTGTGCCATGCAGGCGGTTGAGATTCGCGGTGTTGAAAAAATGGCGACTCAAACGAAAAGGTTCTTTGAAAAGGGACGCGAGCAAGTAGCTTCCCTTAAACAGGACCGGGTGTTCTCAAAGGATATCGAAAAAGCGGCCAAATGGTTAAAAGAAATTGAGATTTCTCATTTTATAAAAGAATTTACTGTGGAAAAAGAACAATATTAATGGGCAACGAAAAAGGCGTGAAAACTCACGCCTTTTACTCTGTCTGATCCTGTTCTGAAAGCAAGCGGGCAGTATCGCCGCGATATTCTTCTTCATTCTCGACTCTATTTTTAAATGCTTCTCTTACTACCAGGAATTCTTCATCCCCAACTGCTTCTTTTCCTTTTTTCTCCGTTAAGCTATCTTGTGGAAAATTACCAGGATGACTCTTGTTCTTATGGTTAAAATGTTCTCCGCGTGACAAAATCAACACTCCTTTCATCTACGCATGTAGCATTCCCAAAACTTCGAAAAATAATTACGGATGGGACGGGGTTGCCATTTTAATTATCAGATGTGACTTGATATACTTAACATAGGGAAAATGGTAATAATAAGGAGGTCTAAAGCATGGATCTGTTTCACATTGTCTCAGAAGATCGCATCAAAAAAGCTTATCAAGATGGTGAATTCGACAATCTACCAGGATTGGGTAAACCATTGCAGTTAGAAGATTTATCGGGAATTCCTGAGGAGCTCCGTATGGCTTATAAATTGCTGAAAAATGCAGGATATACTCAGGAGGAAGGTCAGCTGCGGCAAGAAATGATGACAATCGAGGGATTATTGAAGAAATGTGATGACTCCACTGAGAAGGAAAGCCTCCAAAAGAAATTGAATGAAAAACTCCTTCGGTTTAACCAACTAATGTCCAAACGAGGAGTAAAGACAAATTCAGCCATTTTTAAAAATTATGAGCAAAAAGTGCAGAAGAAAATAAAATATTAACATAATAGGTCTTTACGAGCCCCAAGTGGGTATGGAGAAGGCAATACGGTCGCATAGACCTCGTCTAAGCGACCAAAATCCATCTCCAGAAGGCAATACGGTCGCATAGACCCCGTCTAAGCGACCAAAATCCATCTCCAGAAGGCAATTAGGTCGCATAGACCCCGTCTAAGCGACCAAAATCATTCTCCAGAAGGCAATACGGTCGCATAGACCCCGTCTAAGCGACCAAAATCCTTCTCTAGAAGGCAATACGGTCGCATAGACCCCGTCTAAGCGACCAAACCCCTTCTCCATCAAGCAGTACGGTCGCATAGACCTCGTTTAAGCGACCAAAATCATTCTCCAGAAGGCAGTAAGGTCGCATAGACCCCGTCTAAGCGACCAAAATCATTCTCCAGAAGGCAATATGGTCGCATAGACCCCGTCTAAGCGACCAAAATCCTTCTCTAGAAGGCAATACGGTCGCATAGACCCCGTCTAAGCGACCAAAATCCTTCTCTAGAAGGCAATACGGTCACATAGACCCCGTCTAAGCGACCAAAATCCTTCTCTAGAAGGCAATACGGTCGCATAGACCCCGTCTAAGCGACCAAACCCCTTCTCCATCAAGCAGTACGGTCGCATAGACCTCGTTTAAGCGACCTAATTCATTTCCACCAGGCAATTAAGCCTCGTAGAAAAGGAAAACCGGTCGCGTAGAAGAGGTACGAGCCCCAAAGAGGTATGGAAAGGGCGAACCGATAACGTAGAAGTGTTCTACCAGCCCCAAGAGAGTATGGAAAAGGAAAACCGGTAACGTAGGGTCGTTCTCGTTCAATACAAATTAATAAAGCTAACAAAAAAAGCTGGTGGAAGTGAGCATCATACACTTTTCACCAGCTTTATTTTATTTCTCCCCCTGGAGACTCTCCAGTCGAGGCATCTTCTTGTTTGTCCGGTTTGCACATACGGTCGAGTAGAAAACCAGCAAACACCATAAACGCAATCGGAATTGAGTAATTTAAAACATGAATCACAGTCATAGCATTAAACACCACCTTTTATTTTGAATATTAATAATATTTAGTATATTTATACGTTGTTTATATTATATGTTAACTGTCACATTTTAGACAAATTTTATTAACATAAATCACTGTTGTTTAGCAGTGTACTCAAATAGCAAAATGTTTTTCTATTTTTTAACAGGATTTTCAAGATTCGTATCGTAATAGTTATATGAGTAGGGAATATTATGAAATTTTGACTTGCTTAACAAAGGATCTTAAGGAGTGGATGCTAACAATGAACAAACAGGAAGCAATCATTTTTGATATTCTCTGTATTGGTGGAGCGAATGTAGACCGTAAAATTCAGGCGCTTAAACAGTTGGAGTATGGAACATCAAACCCAGCCATAAGCTCAATGTCACGGGGCGGAGTCGCAAGAAATATAGCAGAAAACTCAGGCCGGATAGGTCTAAAAACATCTCTGTTTGCTTATGTTGGCTCAGATCCTGAAGGAGAATGGCTACTAGAGAACACTAAAAATTTTGTGGAAGTAAGTCCTACACAAATCATACAAGGAAAATCTACCGGCACTTATACTGCCGTAATTGATCCATTAGGTGAAATGGAAATCGCACTAGCTGACATGGCTATATATGATGAAGTGAAAGAATCCATTTTTGAAGATATATGGACCTATATCGAAAAATCAAAAATGATTTTATTAGACACAAACTTTCCAAAAACAATCATTCAACAAGTAATTACTGACTGTAAAAACTTCATGAAGCCTATTTGTATTGCTACAGTTTCCGCTCCGAAATCAGAAAAGCTCCCAGCATCCCTTGAAGGTGTAACCTGGCTGGTGGCCAACCATAAAGAGGCAGAGGCGTTATCTAACCTAGAAATCAAATCAGAAGGAGACTTCTACCAAGCAGCTGAAGTCATTTTGAAAAAAGGTGTGGAGAAAGTAGTTATTACTCGAGGTGAGAAGGGATTAATTTATTATACAAAGGCTGGCGAAGCTGGGGCGTTACTACCTCCGACTGTTCCGATTGTAGATGTAACGGGGGCAGGAGACTCTCTTATTGCCGGAATTTTATTTGGCTATCTTAAGGGGCTGAATACCGAAGATTCATGTAAAATTGGTCTTTCCTGTTCATTGATTACCATAAATTCAAATGAAACGGTAAATCCCAAATTAAACCAGAAAACCTTACTTGAAACGTATCAGAAATACTTCAGTAAAGGGGTCACCAAGCGATGAACCAAGAATATCTGTCCTTTTCTGAGGAAGTACTTAAAGCCAAAAGAGAAGGTAAGCCCATTGTTGCACTTGAATCGACGATTATTTCACATGGGATGCCGTACCCTCAGAATGTAGAGACTGCAAGGGAAGTAGAAGAAATTATCCGTCAGAATGGGGCTGTACCAGCAACCATTGCTATCATTAATGGGAAAATCAAGATTGGTTTATCTGAAGAGGATTTAGAATTTTTAGCCACTAGTAAGGAGATCATGAAAGCAAGCCGGCGGGACCTCCCCTACTTAATCGCAGCACAAAAACATGGAGCCACAACGGTAGCAGCGACCATGATTTGTGCACAAATGGGTGGAATTGACGTGTTTGTGACAGGTGGTATTGGCGGTGTTCACCGCGGAGCAGAAGTAACAATGGATATTTCAGCTGACTTGCAGGAATTAGCAAAAACAAATGTAGCAGTCGTTTGTGCAGGAGCAAAATCAATTCTTGATTTAGGCTTAACGTTGGAATATTTAGAAACCAACGGAGTGCCCGTCATTGGTTATCAAACAGAGATTCTGCCAGCTTTTTATACGAGAACAAGTCCATATAAAGTAAATTTCCGAGTGGATTCCCCTGAAGAAGCTTCGGCGTTAATGAAGGCTAAATGGGATTTAGGGTTACAAGGTGGGATCGTCATCGCCAATCCTATACCAGAACCCTATGCTATGGATGAAGCTGTAATCAATAAGGTTATAGAGGTTGCTTTAAACGAGGCCAAAAGTAAGGACATTCATGGTAAAGATGTCACACCTTTTCTCTTAAGCAGGGTAAAAGAGCTAACAGAAGGATCAAGTTTAGAAGCAAATATTGCACTAGTAAAACACAATGCTAAAATAGGTGCGCTTATTGCAGCAGTAAAAGGCGACAAATAATCATACATTTTAAAGGGAGGATTTGACCTAATTTCCTTCCTTTTTTAATTTCCTCTCTCGAAAATGGTAGTAAAAGGAATTTTTTGTAGAAAAATAAGATAATTTGTGTATAAAAGTAGTTCGAAAATTATAAAAAAAAGACAAAAAACAACAACCTATTATAAAAGGACTAGATATAATGAACATATCATTTAGTATTAAGTATTTTTACCTAAACAAATAGTGGATAAATGGAAGAATGTAATACTTAAGTTGTAGGACGAACAGAAAAGGGCAAACCTGTTGAAAAGTAGGGACGCAAAACCGAGGATCTAAGGTAGGCATGGTGCTTGCTATGATGGCCGGGTTACCTGGAATACGATAAGTATTTTAGGGGTGAGAATAATGTTGATTACAGAGAGAGACGTGGATGTAATTGATCAGGAATGGATGGCGCTCATATTAGAAGCAAAGGAACTTGGCTTATCTATTACAGATGTTCGGGAATTCCTTCACCAAGATGGTCAAAAGAACTAACTTGGTACATATTAAAAAAAGCATTCTACAGAAGAGGTTTCTTTTGTAGAATGCTTTTCTTCTTTATAGACAAAATTATTCGTTACTACTATTTTGATTTATTCTCCACTTATTAAATTCCAAGAAGTCACGAAATTGTTCTTTTGAAACGCCAGATCCCATTGCTTCTTTAACTAAGTTCATCCATTCACTGTCTAACTCATCCTTATTAATTTGCTCATGGATAAAATGTTCAACGGGTAAATTTAATACGGCTGCAATTTTTTCAAGAAATTGTATAGATGGATTTTTTTGCAGGTTTCTTTCAAGAGAGCTTAAATAAGACTTAGCGACACCAGCTTGCTCTGCAAGTTCGGAAAGAGACATCTTCTTTTCTAAGCGAAATTTTTTAACGCGGTCTCCAATCATTTCATTCACACACCTATTAAACATATTTATACGTTAATTCTACCAAAAAGAATGAAAAAGTACCATATTAAGAACGAAGGAATATGACAAAATAGTGAATATTATAAAATGGTCCTCTTGAAAAGCCCAAGGGTAAGAAGTTCTTTTGAAAAATTGGCGGATTCGAGTTACTATTAATAGTGTTTCCAAAAGAGAATATAGTTTAATGCGAACCGTAAAGCATACTATACATAAAAATATTCAAAAAGGCAGGGAAAAGAATGATTGTCCTGAAATCACAACGTGAAATTGAAGCGATGAAAAAGGCTGGAGAAATCCTTGCGGCCTGTCATAAGGAAATTGCTAAATTAATTAAGCCAGGTGTAACTACTTGGGAAATTGACCAGTTTGTTAATAAATTCTTAAGCGAACACAAGGCCACACCCGAGCAAAAGGGATATAAAGGCTATGAATATGCAACATGTGCAAGTATCAATGATGAAATTTGCCATGGCTTTCCAAGAAAAGAGCCATTAAATGAAGGAGATATTGTTACCATTGATATGGTCGTCAATTATAATGGTGCCTTAGCTGATTCTGCATGGTCTTATGCGGTAGGAAATATTTCTAAAGAAACAGAGCATTTATTAAAAGTGACAAAGGAAGCATTATATAAAGGTATTGAGCAAGCGGTTGTAGGCAATCGAATCGGTGATATTGGTCATGCGATCCAAACCTATGTGGAAAGTGAAGGTTTATCGGTTGTAAGAGACTTTATTGGTCACGGCATAGGAGCTGTGATTCATGAGAAACCGGATGTTCCTCATTATGGGCTGCCAGGAAAAGGGGCAAGAATTAAAGAGGGAATGGTCTTTACGATTGAGCCGATGGTAAATATCGGTCAATATCAAACGAAGATGGATACAAATGGCTGGACCGCCAGAACTGTAGATGGGAAATTTTCCGCACAATATGAGCACACACTTGCCGTTACTAAGGAAGGTCCTATCATCTTAACAGAGCAAAAATAAATGAGGTTGACTCCAAGGAGTCAACCTCTATTTATTATTTTTTTCGCAGACTTCCTAATTCTTCTACTAAAGCCTGCATTTCATTCGGACTGAAGGAGTTCTTTTTTTGTACCATTTCATAAATCTCTTTTAATTCTTCGTACATTTCTTCATCAAAGTGAGAAGGTTTAATAGCCCCTAGGTTTAATACCCTAAGTTTTTCTTTTATTTGTTCAATCATATATTCCACGTTTTCAATCGATTTTTCTGATAGATTCATTTCGGTCACCCTTTCCGAATTCATATATCTCATCTTTTCATGTTAAAAATGATCTGTCAATATAATCTTCTCTTTAATTCACACGATTAATCTCGTAAAAGAATGGGTATAAAAGAGTACGCGGACTTGCATAGGAAACAGAGATAACGCAAAATAAACGTAGGGAATCTTTGGCATTATTTTTTGAAAAAGATGAATGATAATAACTAGGATTAAGGAGAGTTTAAGATGACAAAGAAGAATCAATTTTGGAGGGGCATGCTGATCGGTGCAATCGCCGGTGGTGCCATCAGTTTATTAGATAAACAAACCCGTCAGGCGATGACGGAAAATGTCCTAAAAACGTCTAGAAAGGTATCCTATATTGCGAGAAACCCAGGTGAAATTGCCGATAAGGTGAAGGGAACGGCATCCAAGCTTAAGGAAACCTTTGAACAAGTGAGTGAGGATATTGCCTATATTACGGACAAAGTGGACGAGTTACGTGAACTAACACCTCACGTGACGGACATCATTAAAGAAACGAAAGAGACGTTCTCTAAGAGCGAGGAAGATGATTTATTAGAGGATGTTCTAGGAGAAGAGAAAACGAACAAATAGAGGGAGGAAGGAAATGGATAAAGCAGCGAATTTACGCTCATCTTTGCTACGATTACTTTGGCACAGGATTGAAGAAGACGATCTTCCTGGATTAAGTGCGCAATTGGCCTATTTTTTACTACTTTCTTTGTTTCCGCTCCTCATCGTACTATTTACACTATTGCCATACATACCGTTTCCACATGAAGATATGCTGGGGATGATCAGAGACTTTGCACCGGCAGAAGCTATCAATCTGATTGATAAAAATGTGAATGAAATCATGAACCATCGTAATGGTGGACTTTTATCCTTTGGGATTATAGGGACTATTTGGTCCGCATCGAATGGAATTAATGCAATTGTGAGAGCATTTAACAAAGCGTATAACGTTAAGGAAAGCCGTTCCTTTATCGTGGCAAGAGGAACAGCTATATTCTTAACCTTCGGGATGATTTTTGTTTTTATCCTTGCACTTATCATACCCGTATTTGGTAGAGAAATAGGTCTGTTTCTTTTTTCGCAATTAGGTTATACAACAGAATTTATTAAGCTTTGGAACGCCTTAAGCTGGCTAGTGAGTGCAATCATCCTGTTTCTCATTTTCACTGGTCTGTACTGGATTGCACCAAATGTAAAACTAAAATGCCGCAGTGCTTTTCCAGGTGCAGCTTTTGCCACTGTTGGCTGGATCATCTCTTCCATTGGCTTATCCTTTTATGTTGGAAATATTACTAACTATTCTCTAACTTATGGCAGTATTGGGGCTATTATTGTGTTAATGATTTGGTTATATATCTCTGCTTTCATTATTATTTTGGGCGGGGAAATCAATGCTTTTTATAGTGAAAAAAATAAAAGAAATTGCTAATACTTTCCCTTCATGAAATTACTCCTTCTGTTCAAACTATGATGGAAGGACAACCCCATAGTAAGGGAGGGTAAAAGCGATGACCAAACATACGAAAAAAGATGGCGGCACAAAGCAAAAAGGCAAGGGCAGTAAAGGAAATAAAACATCTGGATCAGCCAATGGTTCGAATGGCTACCACTAATGAAAGAAAGGAGGCTGACTTTGAGTCAACCTCCTTTTCCTATGCTATCTAAGATTTTAACAATCTTAAGCTGTTCAATATAACAAGTATGGTACTTCCTTCGTGACCGATGACACCAAATGGTAGGTCGAGAACCTGGAAAAAATTCGATGAAATCAGGAGCATGATAACGGAAATCGAGAACACAACGTTTTGTTTAATAATTCTGTTCATCCGCTGAGAAAGATTGACGGCTTCGGCTATTCGTGTCAGATCACTTTTCATCAACACAATATCTGATGTTTCTAGGGCCACATCCGTACCTTCCCCCATGGCAATACCAACATTGGCAATGGCTAGGGCAGGGGCATCATTGATACCATCTCCAACCATTGCTACTGTAGTATACTTCTTTTTTAACTTTTTAAGATGTTCCACTTTTTCCTCTGGGAGGCATTCTGCAAATACCTCATCGACATGACTTTCAGCCGCAATCGCTTGAGCTGTTTTTTCACTGTCCCCCGTAAGCATGACCGTACGGATACCTTGTTTCTTTAGATGGTCAATTGCAATCTTCGTTTCTTCACGTACAACGTCCTTTAAGGCAATCATCGCACTAAGCTCACCGTTAATTTCGATAAACACAAGTGTATTTCCTTGGCTTGCAAGGTCTTTTGCTTTTCCGCCTGAGAACCTGTCGACCGCTTCTTTCCCGACAAATGCAGCCTTACCAATCTTCCATTGTTCACCGTTGATTTCTGCCTTCACGCCCCAGCCGGGAATATCTTCAAGACTGTCTGGATGGAACAGTTCTTTCTTAATGTTAGGTTTCACGTATTTCACGATCGCTTGTGCCAAAGGATGATTAGAGTGGCTTTCGATGGAGGCAGCCTTCCAAATCAGATTTTCTTTATCTAATCCATCTTTTACGATGACCTCTGTTACTTCTGGTGTCCCTTTAGTAAGTGTTCCTGTTTTATCAAACGCGATCGCTCCTAAATGACCTAGATTTTCAAGATGGACACCGCCTTTAACTAAAATTCCGTGTTTGGCTCCATTTGAAATAGCAGAGAGGGTAGCAGGCATAATAGATGCTACCAACGCACAAGGCGAAGCGACAACCAATAGGATCATGGCTCGATAAAACGATTCATGCCAGCTCCAGCCTAGTAAAAAATGCGGAATAAAAAACATGGCCAGAACAACAAGTAAAACAACCTTTACATAGGTACCTTCAAATCGCTCAATAAAAAGCTGTGAAGGAGATTTTTCACTTTGGGCTGATTGAACAAGCTGTATTATTTTTTGAAACAAAGTATCATTACTTGATTTTGTTACTTCAACAGTAATTGAGCCTGTCATGTTTACTGTTCCGGCAAAAACTTCTGTTTGTTCGCCCTTGGATACGGGCATCGATTCACCTGTGATTGCCGCTTCATCAATATTGGTTTGACCTTTGATAATCATTCCGTCAGAAGGGACACGCTCTCCGGGCTTGATTAAAATGTGATCGCCAACAACTAGCTCAGATACAGGGACTCGTTTTTCATAGCCCTTTGATATCAATAGCGCCTCTTCTGGCTGAAGCTCCATTAAAGAAGAAATTTCTTTATGGCTCTTATTCATGGTGTAGGTCTCCAGGGCACCACTTACTGCAAAAATAAAGATGAGGATGGCCCCTTCTGTCCAATAGCCGATGATAGCTGATCCAACAGCAGCAAAAATCATTAGCATTTCTACATTTAATTCTTTATCCTCAAAGGTTGCCTCGATCCCTTCTTTGGCTTTTGCGAAGCCGCCTATGACAAATGCCAACAGATAGGCTACGATGGAATCGGCCCCTTGCCCGTAATGATCAAGAAGCCATCCAGCTGCAATCAATACCCCGCTTAGACCAGCCGCAATTAGTTCTGCATGTGGTTTGATTTTTTCTAAAAAGCTCGGTTCCTGAATTCCCTTGCTAAGTGACTTTGCTTCTGAACTCATGTTTTTCCCCTCCCTATTCATTTTACTTTGCGTAATTTTCCATTCATTCTTGCATTCTAATTGAGAAGTAGAATCAAACTCATTACCCCTAAAAAACACGAAAGCTGTCATCAATGGATGACAGCGAAAATTCTTTCTTTTATTTATTTTAATCTTACCATACATTCTATTCATTGAATATCAACTTGCTTCATAAAAACCTTATGAATTTTGCTGTTCAACCAGTAGATAGGATTTTTTACCAAAAGAAAAGATGATGACTGATAATACTAAAAGCATTGTACTAATAATGTAAAAGAAACTTACATCTTGCAGGTACTTAATAAATAAACCGCCGATGATGGGCCCCATTAAGCTGCCTAGACTGAAGAAAATGCCGCATAATAAGTTTCCTGTAGGTAAAAGTTTTTTTGGTACCAAGTCGGTCATATAACTTATGCCAAGAGAGAAGGTCGACCCAACAACCATTCCTGAAATGAAAAACGTAACAAACAGTCCGATAACTGAATGCTCCATGAAGCTTGCAGCAGTAAAACTGAAAAAACCAAGGAAGAGAACCGTCATTAAAATATTTCTCCGGCCGTATTGATCACTTAACATCCCTAACGGAAGCTGGGTAATAATACTTCCAATGGCAAAGGCAGATAAAACAATCGAGACACTCGATACATCCATGTCCATTCGTAAAGCATAAACAGGAAAACTCCCATTTAATGATGATTCCAGAAATCCATAAGAAAAGGGAGGTAAGAAGGCCACCCAACCATACTTTAAGGCTTTTCTAAACTGCTTGATTGTTCCTAGAAAAGAGTTGATCGACACTTCTTGTTCAGGTAGTTCATTTTTTAAAAGAAAGACAAATGCCCAGCCAATCAAACATAAAATGGAAGAGGCAATAAAGGGCAAGGCTTCATTTACATTTACTAACGGTGTCATCAAAGGCCCTGTGGCAAATCCAATTCCAAAAAATAAGCCGTATAATGAGATATTTCGTCCCCGTCTTTCCGGTGGTGAAAACGAAGTAATCCAGGTTTGAGTTGCGAAATGGAGGGAGTGGTCCCCTATACCAATCAGTAATCTTAATATAAACCAAAACCAAAAGGTCTTCCATAAAGGAAATAAGGCTAAGGATAGAAAGACAAGTGCGCCACCGAAAATAATAACCGGTTTATACCCAAATTTTCTTAAGGGCCATTCCATAAACGGAGAGACAAGCAGGATTCCAATATAAAGTGCTGTAGCATTTAATCCATTTAATGAAGGAGAAACCCCACTTTTTTCAAAAATAACAGCAATCAGCGGCAAAAGCATTCCTTGGGAAAAACCAGAAATGGCCACAATACTGACCAAGATCCAAAACCGTAAATACATTTTATTCATGTTACTTTCTCCACTCTCCGAATTTCAAATAGTTTAAATTGTTCCTAAATGATGGTAACGAGAAAATGGAACATTTGCAAGAGAAAAAGGATTTGAATTTTTTTATGTTTTAAAGGAAAATTTAGGGGAAAATAGAAAAAACATATATAATAGGTGAAAAAGAATTCGGAGGGAATGTAGTGACGAACAAAATCTTTATGCTGATGACATTCATTGGTGTTCCACTATCCATTATAGGAACGCTGATGCATTGGTCATATATTGTCTTATTTATTGTGTACTGTTTAACCATAATTGCTCTTGCAAGTTATATGGGAAGAGCAACAGAAAGTCTGGCTATAGTGGCTGGACCTCGAATCGGCGGTTTGTTAAATGCTACCTTTGGAAATGCCGTTGAGCTGATTATTTCAATATTCGCCTTGAAGGCGGGACTAGTGGGAGTGGTTCTAGCCTCCTTGACTGGTTCAGTGTTAGGGAATTTACTACTTGTCGCAGGATTGTCCTTTTTTATTGGCGGCATAAAATTCAAACGCCAGCAATTTAATGTGTATGATGCCCGCCATAATTCTGGTCTGCTAATGTTTGCAGTGATTATTGCCTTTGTTATTCCTGAGGTTTTCGCCATGAACATGAATGAAACAAAAACTCTTTCATTAAGTATTGGAATATCCGTTATTTTGATTCTTCTCTATTTGGCTGCCTTATTCTTTAAACTGGTAACGCACCGTGGCGTGTATCAGTCAAATAATGAGAATACTGCACATGAAGAAGAAGAGCCGGAATGGAGTAAAGGGAAAGCGATTGCTATACTAGCGATTGCCACAGTTGCGGTTGGATATATATCCGAACATCTTGTACATACCTTTGAATATGTAGGCGATACATTCGGCTGGTCTGAGTTGTTTATTGGGGTAATTATCGTAGCAATAGTAGGGAATGCAGCAGAACACGCTTCTGCGATTGTTATGGCCTTTAAAAATAAAATGGACATTGCAGTGGAAATTGCGATTGGTTCCACTCTGCAAGTGGCCATGTTTGTTTTACCAGTACTAGTTTTGATCTCATTGTTCTTTGATTCCACCATGCCGCTTTTATTTAGCTGGCAGGAATTAATCGCTATGGTTTCTTCGGTCCTTCTAATGGTCGTCATCTCCAACGACGGAGAATCGAATTGGTTTGAAGGATTAACATTGCTAGCAGCCTATGTGATCATGGGCATTGGGTTTTATCTACTCTAACAAAACTGAAAGAGACTCTAAGCCAACTGGCCTAGAGTCTCTTTTTTTTCACTTTTTTAAATGTACGGAGTAATTTTAATTTTTGCTATGCTATAATATAACAGCATGATTTTTAGGGTTCAAAAATCAATCGTATTTCTGGGACCATCAACCACCAACCTTCATGTTTAGTTATTGACAATAAAAACACGAGTGTTGAATTTCATATAAGACGGGAATCCCAACCTCCTTAGTAAATTAAATATAAGTAGTCGATTGATTGCTGCCCTCCTTTTTTAAAAGGTTAAGTTTATTATAAATCTAAGTTTGAATTTTGTAAATAATCAGATTATTACATTTACATTACTTTTTTACCAACTTTAAAGGAGAAACATATGAAATTTTTTATTAGGCTATTATTTTTTATTTTTGGCTTAGTCATTATGACTTTTGGCGTATGTATGACTATTAAGGTAGCGGATATTGGAGTGGGTGCCTGGGATGCACTGAATTATGCTCTTACCAAAAAGGTGGGCTTATCGATTGGTAAATGGGTCATGATTGATGGGGCTATTTTAGTTATCGTCAATTCCTTACTATTAAAAAGAAGGCCGGCAATTCTTTCACTTTTTACAATTATAGTGATTGGGTCTTTAGTTGATTTTTGGCTGATGACTTTCTTTGAATTATTTGAAGTACATGGGTTTATTGCAAAAATAGCGATGCTCTTGGTAGGGATTTTAATTATCGGATTTGGTGCGGCGATTTATATTCAGGCGAAGTTTCCGCAAAGTCCTATTGATAACTTTATGTTAGCCATCAAGGAGCGTTTTCGTGTGAATTTAATGATGGCAAAAACGATCGGTGAGATTACGGCTTTAATTCCCGCGTTCCTTTTACACGGGCCGATTTCGTATGGAACGATTATTATTACATTTACAGTCGGTCCGGCCATTCAGCTGTTTTTTCCTTTTTTTGAAAAATTAATGGGACGACTGCAGGCGAAATATTGAAATTAAGTTGCTTGAATGGATAATATTAATGAACTCCGAAAAAACTAATAGCAGACATGGTAATGCTATTAGTGAAGGGAGTTTAACCTCGTGAAGAGAAATGTATCGATCCTGATGACACTGCTATTAATGCTAACCTTTATTCCATCTGCTTTCGCTCAAAAAGCAAAAGACCAGGTAAAGTATCAAGTCCCAGCCTCGGTTCGAAATATTACGAAGGAAAATACGTATCCAAATTCAACACAAGACTTACCTTTATTGCAGCCGAGTGATTTAACAAAAAAACTAATCAACTCTTCTAAAGTGAAGATTCAAAATCCTGATTTAATTCGTATGCTCAATGAGTCAAGTATCAACAGTACTCCGTTTGCACTTGGCTACCGTGCGATTATTTATCTCGGACAATGGCCATTAAATTATGAGTCAACGGAGACCTCTCCAAATTGGGAGTACCAAAAAATTAACACTAATTATTTTGATAACCGTGGCGGGAAAGTGCCATATCAAATTAAGTATGTGCAAGAGGCTCAGAAAATCGTTAGAGGTGGCCTGACTGCGAAAATTGCCAATCCTGAAGATGTGAAAAAGATGATGCTATTAAAAGCGATGGAAAAAACTCGTCTTCCTTTGTCGTTTGAAACCATTATTGGTGCAGGAACGAAAAATGATCACATTTACAATATCCCGCCAAACCGCTTAGGGTACCTTTATGCATATGCACCTGGGGTAAATGAAAAAGGCAAAGTGACTTACGGTGAAGTGTACTTGATGCTTAAGGGCAGTAAAAAATTTATTGTTGTTAAGAACGTGACATCACAAGGAATTGGTGCTTGGATTCCGGTCCAGGATTATGTATCATTTGGTTTTGCTGCTTCCGAGCGTCCGCGATGATTGTGAGAAAGGACTCCTGCTGATTGTCTGCAGGGGTCTTTTTTTGCAGGTGGCTCGCGTTTTCTTTTCTAAAAGTTGGGTAAAATAAGGATAACTATTGCCAACAGCCGTCTTTTTACGATAGGATGAAAACGGAACATGAAAGGAGCGAGCAGCTTGGGCAGTCCATTACAAGACAAAAACACACAAGTTACTTTTTTAAAACAGCGTTTAAATATGTTTATCGATGTGCTTGATGCAATTGATCCGGAAGATACGGATCTTGAGGATATTGATCGCTTAATCTCTATGTTGGATGATATGGAGTCTAAATGTAAGGAATTTAATAATCGTGATATTCCAGAGTCTGTTTAACACAACAGGCTCTTTTTATTTGGGGTATTATGGAATGAATTCGCTTGCAATCAAATCCTTTAATTCATGTGCGTATAGGAGTATAATGGAAACGTGAAAAAGTTATAAAATTGAAAATAGATACATTTGAGGAACAAAGGGAGAGGGGTACTCGAATTGAATATCGAAAAATTTCAAGAAAGCATGTACAAGCTAATTGTTGAAACGTCTACTAAGCTTCCTAAGGACGTCCGTCGGGCTGTGAAAAAAGCCAAGGAACTTGAAAACGCTGGTACAAGTGCGGCAATGAGCCTTGCTACCATCACGAACAACATCAAAATGGCAGACGATCAAGTATCACCCATTTGCCAGGATACAGGTTTACCAACGTTCAAAATTAAAACTCCTGTTGGTGTAAACCAATTGGTTATGAAAGAAGCCATTAAAAATGCAATTGTCCAAGCGACAAAAGAAGGAAAGCTACGCCCTAACTCTGTTGACTCACTAACAGGTGAAAACAGTGGGGATAACCTTGGTGCTGGACTTCCGGTCATGAAATTTGACCAATGGGAAAAAGATTACATCGATGTCCGCTTGATTTTAAAGGGCGGCGGATGTGAAAATAAAAATATTCAATATAGCCTTCCTTGTGAATTAGATGGGCTTGGCCGCGCAGGCCGCGACCTTGATGGTATTCGTAAATGTGTTATGCATTCCGTTTACCAGGCGCAAGGACAGGGCTGTAGCGCAGGTTTTATCGGCGTTGGTATCGGTGGTGACCGTTCATCTGGCTATGATTTAGCAAAAGAACAATTATTCCGTTCTGTGGATGACGTGAATCCAAATGAAGATCTTCGTAAGCTTGAAGAATATGTAATGGAAAATGCGAACAAGCTTGGAATCGGAACAATGGGCTTTGGCGGGGAAGCTACCTTACTAGGCTGTAAAGTTGGCGTAATGAACCGTATTCCGGCTAGCTTCTATGTTTCCGTTGCTTATAACTGCTGGGCATTCCGCCGCTTAGGTGTAAGTGTGGATCCTGTGTCAGGTGAAATCACAGAATGGGCATACCAAGATGGTGAGTTCATTGATTTCGCAGAGGGTGAGGCAGCGAAGGAAACGGCAGCTGCTTCGGCTGACGAGTCTGAGGAATTCATCACGTTGCAGGCACCAATTACAGAGGAACAAATCCGTGAGCTTAAAGTCGGCGATGTGGTCAAAATTAACGGATTAATGTACACAGGACGTGACGCGATCCACAAATATTTAAGCGATCACGAAGCACCTGTTGACTTAAATGGCCAAGTTATTTACCACTGCGGTCCGGTTATGTTGAAGGACGAAGCTGGTCAGTGGCACGTTAAGGCGGCTGGACCAACAACGAGTATTCGTGAGGAGCCATACCAAGGTGATATCATGAAGAAGTTCGGTATCCGCGCCGTAATCGGTAAAGGCGGTATGGGACCGAAGACATTGGCTGCGTTGAAGGAGCACGGCGGGGTGTACTTGAACGCAATCGGCGGTGCAGCTCAGTATTATGCGGACTGTATCAAGGGTGTCGAAGGTGTGGATTTAATGCAATTCGGTATTCCAGAAGCTATGTGGCATCTTCGCGTAGAAGGCTTTACAGCCGTTGTAACGATGGATTCTCACGGCAACAGCTTGCACGCTGATGTGGATAAGTCTTCATTGGAAAAATTGGCGTTGTTTAAGGAGCCGGTTTTTAAATAGGATTGTGGGATTTTTTTGGGGGCTGGGCACTTGTGTGCTTGGTCCTTTTTTGTTTGCTTTGGGCGTTGGGGGCTGCGGCTATCTATTTGTTAGTGGGCTTTGTGTGGTTGACGATCCTATCTTGGGGCCTTAGCCTTCGGTTTTGCTCACGTAATTGTTAGTTGGAAATTGATTTCCATGTTTTGTAGAATACAATCTTAATTTTGTAGAATAAATCAATTTTTTGTAGAATTCCTCTCCCAATTTGTAGAATAATCCTCAACCTTGATCTGAAACGTTAACAATTGGAAGTTGATTACCAAATTTTGTAGAATTCACCTCCGATTTTGTAGAATTACTCGAAATTTTGTAGAATTCGTCCTTCAATTTGTAGAATTCCTCTTCAGGCACACCCAAATTCCACCCAAACTTCTCTCAAATTAAAAAAGTCACAAAAAGTCCATATAGAAAACAAAGGAAAAATCGGTTCATTAGCCGAAATTCTACCTAAAATACAAAGGAGGTATCATAAATTGTTTGATAAAGATCTTAAAGTACCCATTAATCTAATAAAAGCAGAAGCATTAGAGAGAAGAACAGCAGAAAACCATCCGTGTAGGGGGGATTTAAAGTCATACATAAAGAATTTAAGGTCCGGTTATAACGGTGAAAAGACAATCAACTATTTTTTAAGTCAAATTCCACCCCAAAGGTTTCGCATTTTCCACGATTTACGTCTCCCATATGGTGATACTTACTTTCAAATTGATACTCTCCTATTATCTACTAAGTTTATTCTCATGCTTGATGGGAAAAATCATTCCGGAAAACTTTATATTGATAAAGAACAAATGGTTCAAGAGTATTTGGGCACTCGCAATGTATTTGAAAATCCAATTATACAAGCCAATCGCCATAACATTTTGTTAAAGTACTTTTTAGAAAAACACAAAATCCCGTCCATCCCAATCGAATCCCTTGTTGTAATAAGTAAATCATCAACCGAGGTGACTATTGAAGCAGGTTACACAGAGGCACATAAAATAATTTGTCGTGCAAGTGATTTAGTTAATAAAATGGAGGGAAAATATCGTTATTACAGAAAGGAACATATTGATAATAAGACAGTAGAAAAGATTAAAAAGCTGTTACTAAAAAAACACACGCCATTGAACACAAACATTATGGAGAAGTTCAACGTGACGATACTAGATATAATAACAGGAGTTCAATGCCCAAAGTGCTTCTATATACCAATGAACTACAAAAGAAACAATTGGATTTGCCCAACCTGCCACTTCCTTTCACCAGATGCCTTTATAAATGCGGTGGCTGATTATTTCCTGCTCATAAATCCCTCATTTACTAATGCGGAAATTCGAAAGTTTCTACATCTTCCAACCTCCAGGTCAGCAACCTACTTTATATTCTTATTAGATTTCCCTTCAACAGGCACCACAAAAGGTCGCATCTACCACCAACCCAAAGATTTCCTATAATCTTTTCCCCAATAAAACAAACACTAAAAAAAACAAACTAGGGGGAACATGGATGAAAAGAATAATGAGCCTGCTGATTGCGGGGCTACTACTCATTCCGCAAATGACCTATGCAGCCGTCTCCAATCAACCCATTCATTGGGGCTTTAAAAAATCTGTCAATGAGCAGCCGCCAGAAGCAGGTACCGCCTACGATCAGATCTTGGCTAAATACGGGGCGTTTTACAAAGGAAACCCGAACTCCAAAATCTTATATCTTACTTTTGATAGCGGGTATGAGAACGGACAAATGCCGAAAATTCTTGATGTGTTAAAAAAAGAAAAAGTACCAGCTGCTTTTTTTGTCACTGGGCACTTTTTAGAGTCCCAGCAAGAACTGTCCAAACGCATAGTAAAAGAAGGCCATATCATTGGCAATCATTCTTGGCATCATCCCGATTTTACAGCCGTCAGTGACGAACGAATTCGTGAAGAACTGGCAAAAGTAAAGAAACGCACAACAGAAATCACTGGTCAAAAAAAGATGAAATACCTTCGTCCGCCACGTGGAGTTTTCAGTGAAAGAACTTTGCAGATTGCGAAAGAAGAAGGGTACACACATGTCTTTTGGTCGATGGCGTTCGTTGATTGGAATGTCAATCAGCAAAAAGGCTGGCAATATGCCTATGACAACATCATGAGACAGGCTCACCCCGGCTGTGTGATGCTGCTGCATTCGATATCACAGGATAACGCCGATGCGCTAGAAAAGGCAATTATTGATTTGAAAAAGAGAGGCTATAAATTCAAGAGCCTTGATAAGTTTAAAGAATAATCGACTAACCGAATTTCACAGAGAAATTCGGTTTTTCCCTTTTCAAGATTTTTCGTGCTATAATACGGGGAAAATACTAAAGGATGGAATCGGCCCGTGTGGAGAGAAGAGATTCATTTCGAAGGTCCTTATCATTTTGTCAGTGTATTGCAGAGGCATAAACCAGATCCATTGAAACAGGTAGATATAGAAGCTCGGTCCATCAGAGTACCTGTTGTTATTGACAACCACTCACAGGTTATAGATGTGACGGCAATTGGTACGGTCGATCAGCCTGCATTTACCGTAAAAGGACAAACGGATTAGGATGCTGTCATACAACATATATCCGAACTTTTTCAATGGAATATATCTTTAAAACCAATCCATAATCACTTTCAACAAACCGACCTTAAGGACATCTTCGACACATTCATTGGCACACCGCTCGTCCTTGATTTCGGTCTATTTGATAGCCTCATCAAGTGTATTATCCACCAGCAGATAAATATGACGTTTGCCTATCGGTTAACGGAGCGTTTTGTAAAAACATTTGGCTATGAAATCGACGGTGTTTGGTTCTTTCCTCCGCCTGAAAAAGTAGCTAGCCTAACAGTAGAGCAATTGCGTGAGCTACAATTTAGCGGTAGGAAAGCGGAATACATGATTCAAATTGCGAAGGAAATCGTTGAAAAAGGTCTGGACTTACAGGCTCTCAAAATGCTAACAAACGAAGAAATTTTTCAAAAATTAACGTTGATACGTGGGGTTGGCAAATGGACGGTTGAGAACTTCCTATTGTTTGGCATGGGGAGGCCTAACCTGTTTCCGATGGCCGATATTGGCATTCAAAATGCACTGAAAAAATTGTACAAGTTGGAGACAAAGCCAACTTTTGAAGAAATGGAACACTATAAACAAGGCTGGGAGCCTTATCAAAGCTACGTTTCTTTGTATTTATGGAGAAGCCTTGAATAATGGAGTGAACATATGAAAACCGAGCAAAGTATTAAAATTCAACTGAAGCAGACTTTTCCGTTAACGATCAAAAGACTAGGGATTAATGGGGAAGGCGTCGGCTATTTTAAAAAGCAAGTCGTGTTTGTACCGGGTGCGCTTCCTGGTGAAGAGGTAGTGGTTGAGGCGACGAAAATCAATCCTAAATTCGCTGAGGCAAAAATTAAGAAAATCCGTATCCAATCACCGCATCGTGTACAAGCGCCATGTCCGGTTTATGAGCAATGTGGTGGCTGTCAGCTGCAGCATTTACAGTACGGACAGCAATTAAAAGAAAAACGCGATATCATCATTCAATCGCTTGAGCGGCATACAAAACTAGCAGTCAACAAGCTGGATATCCGTGAAACGATTGGAATGGAAAATCCGTGGGGCTACCGGAATAAAAGCAGTTTCCAAGTGGCTCAGAAAAATGGTAAGGTGTTAGCCGGATTATATGGAATGAATTCGCACCAGCTCATTGATATTGAACATTGTGCGGTCCAGCATTCACAAACAAACGAAGCGGTCACAAAGGTAAAATCAGTCTTAGAGGACCTGCAAATTCCAATTTATAATGAAAAAAGGAGTAAAGGTATTGTTAGAACAATCGTTGCCCGCGTAGGAGTGGAAACGGGAGAGCTTCAGGTCGTCCTTATTACTACACAAAAAGAGTTACCTAAAGAGGACTTAATTATAGAAGAAATTCAAAAACGACTTCCTAAGGTAAAATCAATTGTTCAAAACATCAACGGTGAAAAAACGTCGCTGATTTTTGGGGAGGAAACCCTTGCGCTAGCTGGCGAAGAGTTTATCCAAGAGACACTAGGGGACCTGCAGTTTGAGCTGTCAGCAAGAACGTTCTTTCAACTAAATCCAATCCAAACCGTCAAGCTTTACGACGAGGTGAAAAAAGCGGCCGCTCTGACAGGTAAAGAGAAAATTGTTGATGCTTATTGTGGGGTGGGAACGATTGGATTGTGGCTGGCGGATCAGGCAGCAGAAGTGCGCGGCATGGACATAATTCCAGAATCCATTGATGACGCGAAGAAGAATGCCAAACGTCACGGATTCACCAATACGAAATACGTCCCAGGTAAAGCGGAAGAAGTTTTGCCTAAGTGGGTGAAAAAAGGCTGGAAGCCGGATGTCATCGTGGTCGACCCACCGAGAACCGGACTGGACAACCAGCTGCTTCAAACCATTTTGCAAGTGAAGCCTGAAAAATTGATCTATGTTTCTTGCAACCCGTCCACTTTGGCGAAAGATATTCAGACGTTAAGTTCAAAGTATGAGGTTAAGTATATTCAACCTGTGGATATGTTTCCGCATACGGCGCACGTCGAGTGTATCTCGCAACTCATTTTAAAGAAAGGCAACTAACCCTCGTGGTTGTTGCCTATTTTTGTTCTTCGAAAGGATTTACGAAGTTGTAATGAATACGTAGATTACCTTTTATGCTACAGGTTATTTTATTCACCAACGAGTGCAAGACTTGAGGAGTTAAATCATCTAGTAATGAAACGTCTTTAAGCTTCTTACTTAAATCAATTGCATAGTTCTCACTTTCGCATTCCTCAAGTTTTTCTTGATATTCAATCTTGGCTGTTTCGAGCTCTGCTACTTCCTGGTCTATCTGCTTTCTATATTCAACCAGTTCTTCTCGAGATATAATTTGGTCAGCGTACAAATCAAGGTAATCTTTCTTTCTAGAACGTAATTTAGTTGCTTTATGTTCAATTTTCTTTAGTTCGTTTGTAATCGAAACCTTCTTTTGATCCAATCTTTTGTGTAAACTCTTTATAAATTCACCATCTTGAATGGATTGGAATAGTTGCTGTAAATCCTCTAGGATAATTTGTTTTAGTTCTTTTTCTCTAATAACAACTTTATTTAGACAGAACGTATCACCGTACTTAATATTGCCTCCGCATCTATACCCTTTTTGATTTGTTTTGTACCACATTCCTTTTTGGCAATCTTCACAGAAAAAAACGTTCGTAAACAGATGCTTTTTTGGAGCGGTAGTTGTGCGTGTTCTTGTTTGGAGCATTTTTTTCACTGCCTGAAATGTTTCTCTTGAGATGATAGCATCGTGTTTACCTTCTATAAATGTAACTTGGTCTTCTTCAATAGTTCTTCTTTTTGTTGTTGTTACTGAGATTGTTTCAGTTCTGTTTTGAACAAGATCACCACAATAATGTCGATTATTTAAGATGTTTTTTATTGTGGAGGCGTGCCATAAAGGTGATTGATTAGTCTTATTAGCAATTTGCGATGGGGTAGGGATTTTTTCTGCTGTGAAACTTTTTGCTATTGAATCCATTCCTTTTCCATCCAAGTATTCGTTAAAAATTCGTCTAACGATTTCCGGAGTGTTGTCTTCACGAATTTTTAGCTTACCTTTGTCCGAATAATATCCATAAGGTGGGTTAGAACCTACAAATAATCCTCTTTTAGCTTTTGTACGTTTGGCAGCCTTATTTCTCCGGCTGCTAGTGGCTGACTCATTTTCATACAGCCAAGCAAAAAGACCAAAGTTTTGTACGTCTCCGGTAATCGTATTAATTGAATTATCAAGGCAGACAATATGAATATTATTTTGTAAGCAGATATCCCTTAATTCATAAGATAATCTACCGTTACGAGCTAATCTGGAAAGTTCCTTAGCTAAAATCACATCATATAAACCAGCCTTACCGTCTTCAATTAGTTTTTTTAAACCAGGTCTATTCTCTTTTGTTCCAGATTTCTTGTCTTCATAGAAATTTACAATTTCCCAATTGTGTTGGGAAGCGTAATTCCTAAATAAATCCTTTTGATTATCTATAGATGTTTTTTGTGAATCCATCTCAGTGGAGACACGAGCATATACTGCACATCTCAAAACACGATCACCACCATAAGTAGTAAAGTATTGAGATGTTGGTGGGTTTATGACTATAGCATTACCAATAGTTGCTGAGCTTATCTGAGTTGAGTTTAAGTACATTTTGATATCTCCTTTTTATTTTACTTATGTATAAATTTCGGTAGTTCGTCCATACTTATAATAATTTTTCGATACTTTGTCCGTAATGGTATACCAATCTGGACAAAGTACCGAACAAGCCTCAAATGAAACCCCTTGCTATAGGGGTTCTGGGTATAGTCTAAGTTGGCGATATCTCCAACAGCTAAATGTTCGGTTATTTGCCCAATAATCAACTATTACATTTCGATAATTCATCCAATAGGTTTATCAATTAGATTGGAGAAGATATTTGATTTGAAATGTAATTGTGGTTCCTGGTCAGTAGAGAGAACAAGGTAGTCTACAAAATACAGGATGATGAGTCTTATCTCATCTGCCCCTAATCGATGATCCAGTATCTCATTAAATCTGGAAAAGAATTGGTCCTTTTCTACAAGTTGATAAGTTGTCTTTAAATTTTCTTGGCAAATCGTGTATTCTTTTAAAGAATTTTTGTGTTCTTGAATAAATTCCAAAATTTTCAGCTCAAGTTCTCGATCTTTAAGATCTCTTGCAATTTTTAATTTTTCCTCGAGTTTCTTTAAGAGTTGATCTTTAGAGTTGATACTGTTTTCAACCTCATCAATCATTTGATTGATAAATGATAAGGTTTGAGGTTCTATCTGGTGTCTAGATAATAGCTCCATTACACGCTTTAAAATCAAAGGGATAAACCTGTCGTGAACCTCTTGGATGTTTACTTTATAACCGCAATTTTTACATACGTAGTAATAATAAGGATACTTGATACCATTTCGTCTGGTCGAAGCATTTTGAGTACTTAACAATTGATTGCAATGTCTGCATTTCACCTTGTTTAAAAAAAGAAATGGTGTATCTATTCTGCCGAAAGTTTTTTGAAGTTGGTTATTTAACTTTATTAACTGTGGTTGGAATTTGTTTATAATTGCGGGATGTGAATCTTCAAAAACAAATTGCTTTTTTCCACCATCTGTCCGTTTAGGTATATCCCAGGTTAATTTTCCTGTATATACTGGATTTTTAAGGATATTTTCAACTGTGCTGGACCGCCAAGTACCTCCCTTCGGTGAGGGAATATTTGCTTCATTTAAAATTATGGCGATTTTTTGTAAAGATTTTCCCCAGCTTGACAGGAAAAAAATAAATGCTACAATGTCCGCATTTTCATTCGGTTCCAATTGTTGTTGGTGTTTTTGTTTTTTTATCTGATTATATCCATAAGGAGTTTTTGATCCAGGTCTGAATGTTTCATTATTTTCTAAAAAGGTTGTTAAATTTCCTACTGCACGCTCAGATTTTACTTCTGATTCGTGCTGGAATAACAAGAAATTCATTTTTATACTAGTATCTTCCGGATCAAGTGGTTTATTTGAATCCGTGGTGTAAACCTCAAGTTCCGGCAGTTTTTCTAGCATAGGTCTGTAAAAATCAATCGTGAATGAATAACCGGTACGATCCATCCGAGAAATATCGTGGAAAATAACGGTCGGTATATTCATTTCAACCATTTTTTCGGACATTTTCATTAATTGTTTTCGTTGGGCTGCACGTTTGGAATAAGCACTAGTAACATCTTCGATGAAAATTAGTTCAACAGGGACAAAAAGGTTATTCCGTTTAGCGAATTCTTGAATATGCTGTTTCTGGATTTCAACACTGTTATTTTTTTGTTGTTTATACGAAGAACGACGGATATAAGCAAATGCTAATTTCAAAGTAAATCATCTCCGTTAAAAATATATTGGGACTGAAAATCTTGTAGATAGTCAAATTTGCTAACCTCAATGTTTACCTCGTTTGGATAAACAAATAAGCTCCGGATAAGCACCGATGTAAGGAAAAAAGGATTTGCCTGTCTGCTTTTATGTAAATAATCTTTTATTAGTCCCACCAAGCTCTCGTTTTCTAATAAAAGGTCTTTTTTTTCTTCTATTTGGTTAAGGAACTCCTTTTGTTCATTCTCTAATTTATTTAAATCAACGTAGTGGGTGTTCTCTCTCCAATTGCTAAAATCATCAGTCTCTAAAATGATTTTTTCCATCAAGTAATGTTTTTTTATCTCCAATGCTTTTAGTTCTATTTCAATGCTTTTGCGGAGTAAATGGAAAAAATGCCTAGAATCTTTAAGTAGATCTTCTGTATCTAGGTGCTCAATGATTTTCTCCAAAGACTTATTAATAATAGGAGATAAATCTTCTGTTGCTATTAAAGATTTTGGATGTTTACTTGAACAGGAGTACCAGGCTTTTTGATCAAGGACATTAAAGTGAAATTTCATTGGCTTTCTACAAATACCGCAGTACACATCATAGATATCTTGATTTTTTAGTGACTGTTCAATCTCTTGATAGGATATAATTACGGCATTTTTAGCTTGCAATTTTTGGAATTCTTCATAGCTAAGGTAAGGATCAACGTGTGAAAGTTTGTTCTTTCCTGTGGTCAGATCATAACCGGCATAAAAAGGATCGTTCACAATTTTTAATAACTGATTTGGAGTGGTTTTGAGAATTTTTTTAAATTGCTTTAAAGCTTTTTCCAAATCTTTATGTGTTGTAACTTCCTTGATTGCCGAAAAATATAAGAATAAATTATCCTTTTTCGCAGGATCCATACTATACTGTTTGGTTTCTTTTTGCTTTATATATCCAAGTTTGCGAGGTGGATATCTTTTTCTAGCTTCTTCAGTTCGCCTAGCAATGTTTTTTCCCTCAACATCACTTACAATGTTCATTACGCCTTCAAGAAGTGTACTATCTGTTGCCTGCTGACCGTTCCCCGACGATGTAAAGAAAATCTTCACTTTATGTTTTTTACACAGAGAAACGAAGTAATTTGACTCATAAAAGTCCCGGAACAATCTTGAACGATCAAAGGCGTAGATAATATCAACTTGATCATTAATTATCATTTGAATGAGTTTCTTCATTTGCGGCCGTTTCTCAATATCGAGTTTGTTAGCAGAAACTCCATCCTCATTCATAATTAATACCTCATCAGGGATGTAATTCTCTCGGTACATAGCATCAGCAGATTCCTGCATAGCTAAATCTTGGTTGATGGTGCTCACTCTCCGAAAAAAGACTTTATACTTGTTTTTATTTTTTATTGTTTGAACCATTGTTGCTTCTTTCCTTTACGATGTCTTGATAAAGTAACTTCGCCTGAAGCCGATGAGGTACATCTAATTGCTCAACAATTATTCGCTGGATTAAATGTTGAAACCAAATATCAGCTACAGGATTCATCTCAGATTCCATTTGTATATTAATTTTCTTCCGCATAAACAACACACCTCCGTATTTCATCTTTGACGGAAATAGGTGTGTTTTATACGGTTAAGGAAACTTAACTAACTATTCTTAGGGCACGAATCGTCGAATTCCAAATCAAATCTTAGCTGAACAGACTCTTCTACATCTGTTTGTTTAATTAGTATTTGGATAATTCCCTTCTCTTGGCCTGGAAAAGACTTGATGTTATTTTCTTTCATTGTTTATCCTCCCATATTTATAAGTTAGAAATTGCTGTAGTAGGAATGGTGATATGTAGCCATCCTCCTGTAGACGTACCAATTTTTCTGCAAAGTTATTGTGGGCTAATCTTGTTAATGAAAAATCTTGTTCTGTAGTTCTCAAGAACAATCACTTCCAAACTGTCTATTTTTATCGAGTAGGTTATTATCTTTTGCTGATTGGTCTATCATTCTTTCTAATTCAGAAACTAATAACTCTTGGATAATTGTTTTTACATTTAGTGCATTTTCTTGTGAAGCATAGCAGCGGAAAACTTTCAAAGAATATCTCTCCTTATTCTTGTGATGATATGTCTGAAAAATGGATGTAACTAAAGCTCAATACTCTATCTTTTATGTAAGTGTTTAATTATTGGTTGAATTACTTCCAAATCTCTTGTTTTAAATTTTTCATACGGATTATATTCTTTAATTTTTTCAAAAACCAAGGTTTCTAGAAAAAAATAAAATATTTTTTCATCATCAAATTAGGATACAAACAATTCTTCTATGAGGATAAACTCTGTAAAAACCTTTCTAAAATTATTATTAATATCATTTTTTGCATCACATTTAATTATTTAGTTTGTAAAAATATGTATATATATGTAGAATTGGGCTTGTAGGTAAGTTACGGGGGGATTTTAGTGAGTTATATTTTAACTGAAGATATATCTGTTACTCACGAATTTATTAAGAAGCATATAAACTTTGTATTGGATGATAAAGATACTTATAATAGATTTTTTGAAGAATTTCAAAGGTATTTTCTTAGAGCCATATTATCGCCAATTCCATTCGAAAATTTCCTATTGATTCTTGATGGTGTTGAAATAGATCTTAAAGACTTAAGACATTTGAAAAATAGTTTAAGAAGAATCTTTGCTAATGATCAACACTTTAAGGGCATTGTTGGTGAGCACTTATTTGCCTTTTATTATCATAAAATGGTGGTTGACTTATTATGGGCACACGGGCCAAAAGGTAGGTCTTCAGCTGAACCTGGTATTGACTTTATAACTTTTACCGGTAATAAAGAAGTCAAAGAAACTATAAAGATTACAGTTTGGGAAACAAAAACCACAAAAAATTCAGTTACAACCAGAGCAAGTCAAATATATGACTTTTTTAGTGAAGATGGGAGTTTTGAAGAAAACATTGATACAGAGATTACGGCTATGCAGCAATTGTTTAATAATGAAGCGGAAAGTGGTCTAAAGGAAGTTGTGTGGGATCTGTATAATATTGTTATTAACCGTGATGAGAGATTTTGTATAGGTGCATCAGGGATATCCCCCGTTGATAACACTACCGAAGACACTTTTAAAAAATTCGCAGAATGTTTCTTAGGCGAAATTTCTAAAGAACAACGTCTTGTAAAATTTTTATTTGTTGAACTTCTTGATAATCTACTGACTGATTTGAGGGATAATATATGGAACAGGTTACAAGCGATGTAAATCTGGAGAGTCTTTTAAAAGAATTAAAGAACACTAAGGAAGTCACTGAATTTGGAAGAATACTTCAAAATATCTTTATTCTTTGTATTAATTTGGATGTTAATCAGATAAATATTAGTGAAGAAAGTATAGAAAGAAGTATTAAGTTTATAAGAATACTTGATAAAATTTCAATTTATCTATTTTCTGAATACAATAATACATATAAAAATTATGATAATGAAACTAAAAATAAAGCAATGGAATTAACTGCACTTGTTTCAGATAAGGTTGGAGATTATTTAAAACACGTTAATGAAACAGAATTAACATCACTAAATATTGAGAAAATATTATTTAAACAACTAAAATCTTATTGGAAGTCTTCAGTTGCTTATACTTTAGGTGATAATGCCCCGAACAGCATAGTAATTGCTAAAAAGTTGCGTAATGTTTTATTAGAATTACAGGAAAACCATACAATTATTAAAGATAAAAAGGATATATTCACCTTTTCCTATTATCTATTAAGCCGGCAAACAATTAGTAACATTGAAGATTATATAGAAGATCCGGCATTAATTGATATTTTTCATAATTTGCGAAAATTTATCCAATCTGGAGAAGTAAGATTTATTAATGTTCTTTATTCTATATTGGATGAGCAAATTAAGTTGTCCCTAGAATTATTTGATACCAATTATTATTGGCATTTACGATACGTAAAGCTTTGTTTAGGGAAAATTATTAATAATTGTGTTTGGAATAATTTGGAAGGTATTTTTTCAAGAAACTATATACAACAGTTAATTAAATCTAGACCACCAGTGATAGAATTATGGCCTAATCAACTAGAAGTTATTAATAATAAAGACAGTTTTCTAAAGAATGATTCTATAAAAAGGACACTAGTTAATTTTCCTACTAGTGGGGGGAAAAGTTTACTTGCTGAGTTTGCAATTGTTAAAGAATTAGAAACTGATATTACTAAAAAATGTTTCTATATTGTACCAACTAATGCATTAGTATATGAAGTAACTAAACGTCTTCGTGAAAGATTTAGGAGATTAGGATATAACGTGTCGAGTTCAATTAATGGTTACGAACCTGATCTAGTTTATGGGAATTACTTTGAAGAACATATAATAGTAACAACACCGGAAAAGCTAGATATGATAATTAAAAATAATTTATCGGAAGACATACTTAGTGAAACTTCATTAATAATATTTGATGAATTTCAAAAGATTCAGGATAGAAGTAGAGGATGGATAATAGAAGGTAGTATTGTTTTTTTAATAAATCACCTCAAATTTAAAAATATCAAGCTTATGTTTCTATCTGCAATTATTGATAATGGTCCAATAATTATTAATTGGGTTGATGATGAAAACGGTTCAAGTTCAGACTATATTCCTAATTCGTGGAGACCAACGAATAAAATAAGAGGGCTTGCAAAATACGAATATAAAACAACAAGTAGAAATAGATGGATATCAGTTCCCGAGAAACATAAGTATTATAAGGAACAGTACAATGCATTTTTTGCGCAATCAAAAATAAGGTATTTAATTGGTCAGAGGGAAATTGATATTAATATCTTTGATTTTCCTAGATATCATTATAAGACTAATAATACGCTAGTTAAGAATCAAAACCTTAAGTATGAAAATTTCATTATGGGTGTAGCACAAAAACTTAAAAATATGGGTGGAAGTTTAATTTTCTTTCATACTAGGGAAGAATGTGAAAACTT
The DNA here is from genome assembly GCF_030915525.1 of Neobacillus sp. PS2-9. Lineage (NCBI taxonomy): Bacteria > Bacillati > Bacillota > Bacilli > Caryophanales > Bacillaceae > Neobacillus > Neobacillus sp. PS2-9. Next base: position 4,287,509 of record NZ_CP133269.1, on the reverse strand, counting down.
TGTAAGAAATTACGAACCCTACTTTCCTGAAAAGCTTCACCTAAGTCAAGAGGTAAAGCATCTAATAGTTTATATTGAAAAAAGACTTGGTATAAATCATTTATTAGTTGTAGGTTTAAAAAAAGGCCTTGTGTATCACCACGGAAGTTTACCAATGGATATAAGAGAAGCACTTGAAGATTACTATGCTAAAGGCTACATACAAATAATGGTTTGTACTACCACTCTAGTAGAGGGGGTTAATTTCCCAATTCAAAATTTTATTCATACTGGAAAAAAGTACGAAGGACTGAGAACTCTTTCCCCCGGAGATTTCAAAAATATTGTAGGTAGAGCCGGAAGAGCATACCAAAGTACATTTGGGCAAATTATATATATTGATTTTTATAGAAATAATGGAAATATAATTGAAGAGCACTTAAATTATGAAGTTTATACTAATAATGTTGAGAGTTCTATTTTAAACGATGAAGAACTTTTTAAATCCATAGAAGAATTAGAATCGATAGATAGTGAACAAAGAGAAAATTTTATTACTAAAATAACGGAGAAAAACTTTATTAAGTCTTTATTACTCTACTATAATTCGTTATCTGATGAAGTAAAGGATGTTGAAGTTCTATTAGGAAACACTCTTTTTGCAAGGCAAATAGGAGATGAAAAATTCAAGAAACTTACAAATCTATCGAAAAGTGTTTATTCATTTTATGATACTAGACCAAGGGAAGAATTATTAAGAGTTCAAGAAAGTGGTTTATCTTTTATATCATTTAAATTATTAACAAATATTGCAGAAGAGGTAGTAGAAAATTATAAAACAGATGGTCCATTATTTTTTCTAAAAGATATTTTGACTAAAGAATCATATATTAAAATATTAAGTCTGCCGGAAAGTGCAAAATTCAAAGTTAAAAAAAGTACTTCTACCTCAGGAACAATAGAAATTGATGATTATAATCTTTTAATTGATTGGGTAGAAAGCAATCTGACTCTTCAAGAACTTTCAATTAAGTATTTTAGTTCAGTTGACCCTAATTACCAAATGAGCAGAATTGTAGAGTATGTAAAAGATATGTTTGAGTTTAAACTTCCTTGGGTGTTTGGAACCCTTTCAAGTTTGATTTTAGAGAAACTAGGATTTGTTAATTATTTTGCATATCTTCCGATTTTTATCAAATATGGTATTGATAATAGTGTTGATGCTGATTTATTTAAATTAGGATTTAATTCTAGGGAAACTGTAAAAGATCTATCCGTTCATATACAAACCAATACAACATATGAGAGCTTGGAGGAATTAAAAGAGTATTTAAAATCTATTGATCCTATCGAATTCTTGGATGAAAAAGAAAAACTTTCACCATTTGAGGTGAGAAAACTTGTAAATCTAACTAACAACTATAAAGATATTACATCTTTGCTAGATGATGGGAAAACCGTAGAAACTTATTTGGCAGGTACTAAATATTACTTATGCAAACTACCAAATAGGGATGCCGTGTTAATTGAATTAACTAATGGAGCGGGGCTTAAGTTAAAAAGAGAAGTCAATAATTTCTACGATGAATACGCAATTGAAGTTTATTTTAAAGACCAGAAGATTGGTTACATACCGAGAAAGATTAATGAGGAAGTCTCATATTATCTAGATTTAAATACAGATTACTCATTAACAATTAAAAGTATGGATATAGTAAATGAGGAAACATTTATTGATATAAAGTTAGTCCTTTCATTTAATTTAATTTATTGAAAGTTTAAAAGCCTTGAATATTTTCAAGGCTTTTTTGTAGGAAAAAAGGTGGTTTATAACTATATCTCGACAGCTTCTTTTGCTAGACTATCATAGTGAAGTTCAGTTAATTGAGATTGAAGGTAGTCATCATTTAGTAATTTTAAAAATAATCTTTTTGATTTTTTTGTTGTTAGTTTAATCCTTGAATTATCTTCATTAAATTCAAATTTACCTTTTAACGTTGGATAAGTGTTAACGAATTCAATGATAGTATCCGCAGGAATTCTATTAAGAACTGGAGAATGTGAGCCAATCTTAGTTAGTTTACGAGCAAAAGTAATGTCATCTATCATTTCTTCAAGTGAATCAATATCCTCGATTAAATTTGCAGATTCAATTTCACTTAATGCTCTAACCGCAGTTGATTTTATAATCTCGTGAAAACTAAAAAATTTCTCTAGAATATTAATATTCCTTATAAAAAGTTCATCATTTAATCGAAAGAAATCAAAATCTGGATATATTCTTAAAATGTCGTCCGGCATTTCTTTAAATCGAGTTTCGTTTCCCCATTTTATTAAAGGAATACCATTTCTATCTCTTTTATATAAATTTATTGGATAGTTTCTTTTATAGGATATTAATGTATTGTCGTTATAATGAATGAGAAATATTATCCCAGTAATATCATCTAGACGATCATTACTAAACGAGAAAAGAGGGAAATCTTCTGTTCTTTGGAGTTCTTCTAAGATATTCAATCCTACTGGAATTTGATCTAAATCATATTCAAATAAAACATTTTTTCTTTCGTCAAAATTTGAAATAGGTAAGATACTAAGTTCTTCATTTTTGATTATTCTTTCATTTAGATTTACAATAAATTCATTTTTTAAATTAGTTTGGGCAGCACTTTCTAAGTCAGCTCTCTTTAAAATATCTCCTGCTGAATTCTTTAAAACAAAAAATATTTCTGCTACAAATCCATTTTGATTATCTATAAAGGTTTTAATAACAGTTACTAACTCTGATTTATTCATCTGATAACCCTCACATAATAAATATTTTCATCAATTTTTCTGTAACTTACTCTTTGATTAACTTCAAGATCTTCCCTAGATATTAAAATTATATTAGATCGATTTTCGATCCTAAATTTTGCATCAGCTTTGTAAATGCGGTAACCAAGTATAGCTAATGTTGGATTAGAATAAAATAGATTTGTTTTTAAATAAATAATACCGATAGCGAGAAGTAAGACTAACAAAACAACTAAATATCTTGGCTTTGTTAAATCAAATGCAATTAAAGGAATAATATAAGTTGACAAAAACGTTAAATGCTCATAGTTTTTATTTTCAATATTATTAATTGTAATCGGAGTTTGCTCACTACCAGAAATTTTATATTTGAATCTAAATACACAGATAATCCCAAAAATCAAAAAGCATAGTGCTAAAATGGGAACCCAATTTAAAGCAATAATTTTTTTAATCCCTATAAAACTACAATTATCTCCAAAACAAATTGGTATTTTGATAGTAACAATAAGTATTAATAAAAAAAGTAACCACAGTGATATTATATAAAGCTCTATTTTATCCCAGTTGTTTTTGAGCAAAATTATCACCTCAAATTTTATATAACTGATTTAAGTATATCAAATAATGATTGTAATTATGGAATTTTAAGAAATATTTAGTAATTGGGGTTTTTAGATTGAAATGCGGGTTCTTTAATTCAAAAAAACAAAAAAAGCATTGAATTTGTTAAAAATTCAATGTTTTTTCCCTATCCTTTGCAACTTAAAGGCGAATAAATGCTACCAGTCTATTCTTTATTCTTCTTTAGCTAAATCATTATAAATTTTTAGGAGTTAAAAGCAACAATATCCAATTCGACTTGCCATTAATAAATGAGAAATTAATTAACTCCAAGTCGTATAGGTGACCGTTGTGTTTGTTTTCACGAATTCAATATAAAAGCAAAGGGTAACTACCGGTCGTAGCTGACTTTGATACAAACGGAACTCAAGAATATAAAGTATGTAATAAGACATACCGAAATTACCATTTTTGCATTTATTGTTTTGGACTAACTCTTATATTAGCGATTTGGAAGAAATACGAAGAGTAATAACTTATTTCTTATTTACAGAAATGTGCAAAATATTTAAATTACTATGTTGTACTCTTTCAACAAAATCACTCCGTGTATCCCCATCAAATGTTGTTAATACCCTCTTTGTAAAATAGTCAGCAAGTTTATCTTTACTGAACTTTTTGCCCTCAATGATTTTATTCCCACTACAAATATAGGGATCTCTCGTATTACCTTTGGAGTTTAATATCATTACTTTAGGTGATTTAGTTAATTTCTTCATCTTTTTTATTTGATCAGCCAAATCTGTACTATTTAAATCGTTCTCTTCTTTTTTCGCTTGTACTAAAATGGCTTTATTAATTGTTTTTGTTCTATCTGAAATTTTAGCTGTAATTGCAAAATCTGCACCCCACTTACTTTCTGCTGAGTTCCTTCCTCTATCATCGAAAACGGTTGTTGTTATTTCGATATGACAATCAGTATCACTATAGACCACGCCTTCTAATTTGGACAATAAGGCGGTTGTATAAGTTGGCTCTTGATTAAAACGTTCAGGATTTGTCGCTTTAATTTTGGAATTTATATAATCTTTCACTGAAGTCCGAATATGTTCCGGAAAATTAAAAGAATGTCTCATCTAATCTTTACTCCTTCCTCTTTGATTACTAGAAGATATTACCACATTTAAACGTTATTAATATATAATATAAAAATACAAATATTAAAAAAATATATCGAAATTTTAATGTAAACAAAAAAACATAATAGAAAATGCAAAGTTTTTTAGATATTAATGTAAATGTAAAATTTAATAATACATTATTCATTAATAAAATCGAAGGAAAATTGATTTTTAAACTTTGAAGGAATTAATAGTTAATTATTATGACAAGGGGCTGTTTTATTTGGAAAATCAAAAAAGGGCTTATGAGTTAGTGAAACGTAATATATTGTCTCATATCGAAGAGAACAATATAAAACTATTTGATTTATGGTATAGAGGTGAATCAAAGATATATGATAGTATGCCATCAACATTGTATCGACAGATGAATTTTAATGGTGAGCTAGATGAACGAAAATTAAGTTATTTAACCACTTTTGATAATATTCATCGATATGAAAAGTGGATTTATGATAAATTTACGGATGAACTAAAAGAGAAAAATATGGATTTATACCAAAGTATAACAAAAAATGGGTGGGATATAGTATTTTTTATGCAACATTATGGTATTCCAACTCGATTTATAGATTGGTCAGAAGATTTGAATACATCTTTGTTTTTTGCAACAGAAAAAGCTCATTTGAGCGAAGAAGATGCTGTACTATGGTTATTTGAACCTAAAAAAATGAACGAAATACTACGTGGAAGCTATCAACTGCAACATCCTGAGCCAGATAACACGTATGGGAATTTTGTTAATGCATATATATTGGGGATAAATCAAGATTTGGGAGCGGCAATAAGCTCTATTAGTGATAGTGTTGGTGTCTATGCTTCAAATGATATCGAACGGATGTATAGCCAATATGGTCATTTTGTTTTTATTCCAAAAGAATTCAGAGATATGCGGCAATATATCCAAGAAATTGTTTCAGGTGATAATAAACTTCAAGAGAGAATTCTAAAAAAATTAATTATACCTAATAATGAAGCTAGATTAATTAATCAATATTTAGAAAGTATTGGCTGTAACAGTAGTAAATATAAGCTAAACGAAACACCTTTAATAAATAACCAAGGATATACTTTTACAGAATTTATTAATCATTTTCAGACGCGATCTTAATAGAAGTTTAGTTAAAAATAAATGTAATAAAGTGATTAAACAATGAGGTGGAATGTATTATTATGATCTTAAATTTAGGATATGTTTTTCAGTTTACTACAGTTCCTAGTGATAAAAACTCAATCAACATTTTACTTGAATTGTTCTAAAGGAATGTTGATAAAGCCTCCATCATCCCGTGTGTTGTCAATTACCTCCACACAATACGCTGATAATTTTAAAATAAAGTGTTAGTGAATTAAATTATACGAATAGAGATATAATAATAGTAGAAAATCCATTGGTGTTCACCAATGCTCCCACCCTAATTTAAACACTTAAGGGTGGGTTTTTATGTGTCTAAACTTATCATTCCTTTTATCAGGTTCAATTAGGTTTTAATTATAGTAGGTGGTTTAATTGTCAGCTATTATCATCTTGGCAATAGAATATCAATGTATCTTAAGTAAATGTATTTCAAAAAAAGCCCCTTTCGGAGAAAGGGTTGCTATCTAAATAAATTCCGGTATCAATTTTTTTATTTCTTCTTCAACATTCACCAACCCATTAATCCATAGTTCAACGAGTTTAACTCCATCAATTAATTCAATATTCAATCCATCAGTATATTCCCTCGCAGCTGGAGTAAAAGATCCGGTAGTAATTACATACCCGCCAACAGCACCTTTTTTAATCATATTTGAATGTATTAATGCTATTGGGTCAAAGGGTAAATCACCCTGGTAACATTTTACTTGACCTAAGAACATCCCTTTGTCAGTTGTATGTTCAAAATCTACACCAAAATCTCCTGATGGTGGTGATACCCATATGGATCCACCTCTTATTTTCTGAATTACATCAGCTACAAACAATTCAAACACTAGTGGATCTTCCTTAATATAAATTGAGGAATAGTTAGGAGGATTATCTTGATTTTCTTTTTTGAATCGTAGATATAATCCCATCGCTAAGGTTTTTTTCATTTCTTCGCTTGAATCTATATGTTGAATTAACATAGATGTTTGATAAGTATTTTTCCTTTTTGTTAATTGAAAATGGACAAAAGCTAATGCTAATAAAATAGCAATTAAAATTTCTGATATAAGCATTTTTCCGCCTCCTTAATACTAAAGGTATTGGCAAAAAGTTGAAAACATATTCAAAAAACGAATAATAAAGCGGCTCTATTTGAGTTACTGTTAAAATCTATTTTCTTGTTACATTAATGAACCAGTAAGTAGTTGAACAGGGAGCATAGTTTTAAAAAGCTATATCCGTAGTTATATTATTTTGTTATAATATGGAAGAGTTTTGAATTTTGAGATAAGAGGAAGCAATATGGACCAACTGGAAAAGATTTTAGAACTGTGGAAAGATGGTATAAATGGACCTACCCAGATAGTATTTTTTATCATTTCTTTACTTCTTACTATTTATCCATTACTAAATAAACTCTATACGATAAAATCATATAATGAATTTGACCGATTGCTTATATCTAAAAACGAAAAAAGTATACAGCAAAAAATAGTAACAATTATTGATTACTTTTTATTTTGTTTTTTATATTTTCTACCCGGATTCTTTCTTTCTATAATTATTTCTCATATTAATAATTCAATTATAGGTCTCTTATTTATAAACTTGTTTCAGTGGATTTTTCTTCTTACTTTTATTCCTATCATTTTAAAGGTTATCTTTCTCCAGATACTAGGGGAGAAAACTACAAAAAAAATAAATTTATTTAAAAAAATATTTCATATTAGATTTATTAGATACTTTTTTAATTTAAATGTGTATATGAGTTTTATTGTATATGCTTCCCTTTTGGAAACCTTTCTTTTCAAATCTATTGGTAAAGCTCAAAGTGGCATTATCTTCTTGCTATTTTTTCCGATGTTATTGTTGTATCTTTACCGTACCTTTCACAAAAGAATTGATTACAAATACATTTGCAAGATAATAAGTGAAAAAGAATTTAATGACTCTATTCTAATTGTTAACTACTCATTGGATAAAGAAAGAATAATTTTTACAAAAGCTACCGAGCTAGAATCTAGTGAAATATTTATGTTTGATCGATCTTCAGGAAAGTATTTTAAATTTACACGAGTTAATGTAATTTAATTTCTTCAGATTTCCGTATCTTAATTGCTTGAAAAGTTATTATTATAAAAGAAAATAATGGATTATAGTGTACAGGCCATTTCTAGAGATAGAATTATCAGGATAGCTCAGGTTAATAGGGAGTTAAAATGGTGCTCTAGAGGAAAAGATTTAAACAATAGAAGGGATTAATTTAGGGATGATTAAGGAAAATGAATTTTTTGTGTGTGTAAATATTGAGAGTGTATATCCCGTGCAATGAGAATGGGGATACTGCCTACATTGGTCAAAATGTGATAAGAAAATTGAAGATGGATTTCATTACTATGATGAACAAGACGATTTTTCCTAATAAGAGAGCTTAGTTTAAGTTCAGCTAGAATAAAGGTTTCACTCGATCAAACATAAGGCATCATTTTCTTAATAAGAAATAAGATGCAAAAAATTATTTGCATCTTATTAAATCTTATAATTTGATGTTAAATGAATAAGGGCTTTAAGGTTTCTATTGAAGGAAGTAAATAATCATCTTTGATTAATGTATAGTAGGATATTGCTTCTGATAGTTCATAATTATCATTAGCGATTTTACTAAAGTTTTCAATTGAATGTTGATTAAAACTGGGAAACCACTTTGATATTTCCTCATTGCTAATAGAATTAATTAGTGCGAGGCATATTGAAATTTCGTTCTTATATGTATTTGGATTTGCATATATAGTTCTTAATTGAGCAGTTAGGGCTATATCTAGCTTATTTGAAGCTATTATAAATTCAGAATGCTCTGTTTGGACTTTTTGTAGTTGTTCTATCCTGCTCTTCTGATCTGATTCAATTGGTAAATGGTTACTCCAGTAATCAATCGGTTGTTTTGAAATAACCTCAAGGGTATCTAAGACATTCATAGGTAAAAAAAGTTCAGCTTTATCTTGTATCTTTATGACCTTGGGTAATCTTAATGAGGTGGCAAGGTTCCTGGAAAAAACACTTATTTCCCGTTCGCTTTGGATTTTTAACTCAGTTTCTTCAAAATTTTTTTGAAACCTCCAAAGAATGTAACCAACAATTAAACCTACAATAATACTGTATATAGTACCTGAAAAAAGCCCTGCCCAAAAAGAATCCCAAAAAGCTTTGTAGTCTGAAATCCACATTTGAATACCTCCCAACTCATTCTTTTTAATTATAAGGGGGTATTTTTTAAAATTACAAGTTTTAGCACTTATCTAACGAATTCTTTAAAAGACTAATAGTATTTTTTCCTGCTCTATAAATGTGTGAGTTAGTTTGACAATTGTAATATTCTAAGCAGGAAAGCCTCAAGAATGTTGATAAACCCACCAACATCCCATTGTGTTTTCAATTACAGTCCACACATGTTGAGTGTGTATCGCAGTTAATCTTGAAATAAGTCTGCGACCATCACTCAAGCCATGTTGAATGTGTGTGTCAGCTAGTTTTAAAATAATTCCCCTACCGGTTATCATAACTTGTGGAGACTTTAGTACTGATGAAGAAGATTGTGGTAGAGGGATTGTTTGAACGTTTTGCAGTAAGCATATGATCCAGTTGCATCAAAAATATAATAAATTCGTAGAAAGATACGGAAATCGTCGCGATTGGACCTGAAGAAGATACACTGTAAATGTTTCCTTGTCTGCCCCCAGAAAAAAGATAAGACATTAGCCATAGTAACTACGAAAAGTAAAACTATGTTAATGTCTTTTTTAATTTCCAAAATAAACTCCATCAAATCTGTAATTCCTTTAATTACTTTCAGTTGAATCTAATTCCACTTTAACCCAAGCCTGAGACCAGTTTTCAATTGTTCTTAAAATGGGTTCCATGGAATGCCCTTTATCCGTTAAAGAATATTCAATGATGACTGGTGTTTCTGGTATAACCTCCCGTTTTACCACCCCTTGGTACTCTAAATCCTTTAAACGATCTGATAATACCTTTCCACTTATACCAATAGAAGATTGAATTTCGTTAAATCTTTGTGGTCCCGATAATAATTGATAGATAACTAATGCTGTCCATCTCTGACTTAATAATGAAATTGCCTTTTCAAATTTTGGGCAAATTGTAGGTTGTTTCATATCTTAAATCCACCTCTCTTAATAACTATTGTACCATACTTAATTATAAATATGAACTTAATTACTTGACATTACTTAATAACATAAATATAATAACTTACATAAAGTAACTTGCCTTAAAAAAGGGAATGCAGATTGATTAAGAACGATATTGGAAAAGTTATATTAAGAGTAGTAGTAGGTCTTATATCTTTTATTCATGGGATTTCAAAGTTCCAGGGTGGCATGTCAAATACAGTTGGTTTTTGGATATGAACTTGAACTCGTTTAATTAGCCATATCAATATATTTCGTATTTGCAGTTAAAGCTCAACTATCATTGGATCAAAAGTTTTTCAAGTCATAAAAAGAATACTAGGAGGGTAATTATGGGATTTCATTCAAAGCCCACTACATTCGTGGGAAATGTCAAAATTAAAGTAGAAAAACTAGACCGTTCAATTCAATTTTATAAGGATATACTTGGTTTCAATATTTTGGAGCAAACAACTTCAACAGCAAAACTAACTACTGATGGGAAAACAAGTATTTTATCACTGGAGCAACCTGAAAATGTTATCCCAAAACAGGGAAGAACAACTGGTTTATACCATTTTGCCATTCTATTACCAACTGAGATAGATTTAGCTAATATTGTTATTCATTTGGTGAACAAAGGAATTCGCTTTGGGTCTTCTGATCACCTTGTCAGTGAAGCATTGTACCTGCATGATCCAGATGGAAATGAGATTGAAATTTACCGTGATCGAGCTCCTTTTGAATGGAAATGGAATAACGCTGAAGTGGCAATGGCTGTTGATCCATTAAATTTTGAGAACTTGCTCAAGTCTTCCACACCGGATAGACCCTGGCAGGGAATGCCTGCTGAAACGGTAATGGGACACATTCATTTACACGTGTCAGAACTACCTAAGACAGAAGAATTTTATGTGAAGGGACTCGGTATGGATGTTGTTAATCGGTTTGGATCGCAGGCCTTATTCCTCTCTTACGGAAAATATCACCATCATGTAGGGGTTAATACTTGGAATGGCGTAGGGGCAAAAGCTCCCGCTAAAAATAGTGTGGGTCTCCAATCGTTTACGCTTATTTTTGATAATGAAGAGGCTCGTAAACAAGCAGTGACGAATTTGAAGCAGATCGGTGCGGAGGTAGTAGAAGAAAATAATCATGTTATCACCATTGATCCTTCTGGAAACACAATAGAGTTAGCCGTATAGAAGGGAGGAATACGATTGGCTGCAAAAGAAAGTGCCGGTATTGAAATTGGTATTTATACACTTGCTGATATTGGTCCGGACCCCCTGACTGGAAAGACCATAGGGGTTAAGGAAAGAGTAAATGAAATTGTTCAAGCCGCAAAACTTGCTGATGAGGCAGGACTAGATGTATTTGGAGTAGGAGAACATCATCGACTGGATTATGCTTCTTCTTCTCCAGCGGTTCTATTGGCTGCTATTGCGCAAGTAACAAAACAAATTAGATTAACAAGTACAACAAGTGTTCTTAGTACACTTGACCCTGTTCGTCTCTTTGAAGATTTTGCTACATTGGATTTACTTTCGGATGGTCGGGCAGAAATACTGGCAGGAAGGGGAGCATTTATAGAATCATTTCCTCTTTTTGGTTATAGTACAAACGATTACGATGAATTGTTTGAAGAACATATGGACCTCCTATTACGACTGACCCAGAATGAGACCGTCACATGGTCGGGGAAGTTCCGTTCTTCCTTAAGGAATGCTGAAATTGCACCAAGACCGGTACAAGAAAATTTACCAATTTGGATTGGCGTTGGTGGGACCCCAAAAAGTGCTGTTCGTGCTGGGAGATTTGGGGTGGGGATGGCTTTAGCTATTTTGGGTGGTCATCCAAGCCGTTTTAAACCCCTTGTCGATCTTTATCGTCAAGCTGGAATAGATGCTGGACATTCACCAGAAATGTTGAAAATTGGTGTAACAGGTCATGCTTATATAGCTAAGACAACACAGCAAGCCAAGGACGAGTTTTATCCTTATTACTCCAATTACTGGGAATATGTAAACCGTCAACGTGGTATGGGGACAAGGATGTCAAGGAACGATTTCGAACATATGGCTAGTCCGGAAACTGCATTGTTCGTGGGGAGTCCACAGCAAATCATCGAGAAAATCCTTCAACAATACGAACTCTTTGGGCACCATCGATTTCTTGCACAGTTAGATATAGGTGGTCAACCTTTTAAAAATGTAGCAAAAGGTATTGAAATGTTAGCAACTGAAATTGCCCCAATCGTTCGAAGAGAAACAAGTAAATAACTGTTTATAGGCGGTGTTAAAAAATGGGTTTATTAGAAAAAATATTTGGGAAACAAACTAAGGAGGACGTTACAATGACAACAGAAAAATTATACATTGGAATTATCTTAGGAAGCACTCGTCAAGGACGTGTGAGCCCTCAAGTGGGAGAATGGGTGAAAGGAATTGCTGACGAGCGTGGAGATGCCAATTATGAAATTGTAGATATTGCTGACTTTAATCTTCCGTTTTTAGGAACAACAGATGGAACGGAGCCTGGAATTGCAGCATGGAATGAAAAACTTGCAAGCCTGGATGGATTTGTATTCATCGTTCAAGAGTACAATCACAGTATTACAGGTGCATTAAAGAACGCTATCGATTTTGCACGTGAAGCGTGGTACAACAAGGCAGCTGGTATCGTAAGTTATGGTTCAACTGGCGGAGCTCGTGCAGCTGAACATTTACGTGGAATTCTTGCCGAACAGAAAGTAGCAGATGTTCGTACACACCCAACTTTAAGTCTATTTACCGATTTTGTTAATGGGTCAGAGTTTAAACCACAAGAGTTACATCTAAATAATGTAAATGCGATGCTAGATGAAGTTGTTGCTTGGAGCGGAGCATTAAAAACACTGCGATAAATTTTTTCGTCTTTTCGGGGAGAGGTAAAATCAATACTACATCAGTATATCCGTGATGACCATTCAAGCCACGTTGAGTCCTGTTCACTTTTAGTTTTAAGCGAATAAAGATGAGGTTGTGTGTGTAAAAAAGTCTCTCTGCTTGTAAAGTGGAGAGACTTTTTTGTATGGAAATTAAAGGCTAAGAGGGGGAGTGATGGACCAACTAAATATATGGAAAAAAATATGCGGACTGAATATGGGCATCAACCATAAGTATTATTTTAGCAACAGTTTAATATACTTCAACGCGAAATAGGCTCTTAGTTTAGTAACAGACACCTAAATGAAAACATAATTTGTTGAAGAGAGTATACATCGTAACTAATGATTTCGTTTACACAGACCTGGTATTGACTTTTTTACTCTTTAGTCAAGATTAACTTAGATCATTAAATATAATGGGGAGGAAAGAATACAATATGTTTCAAAATGAGCTACAGGGGTTGGGAATCGACCCTTACCAAGTTGGTCAGTTAGTTCCTATGGATACTCAGAGCCAGGACCTGCAAATGATGGCTAGACGTTGCGGTGGCTGTGGACATTGCGGTGGCTGTGGAGGCTTTCGTTGCGGCGGTTGTGGAGGATTTCGATGTGGAGGCTGTGGCGGCTGTGGCGGCTTCCGTTGTGGTGGTTTTGGCTGTTTTGGCTGCTTCGGTTTCAGCTGTTTCGGCTTTGGCATCGGTTTTAGCTGTTTCGGTTTCATTTAATTGCTTTGGCAGTTTGAGCCGTTATATACCGATAACATTTCCTAAAGAAAAAATTAATAATGTAAATCAAAAGTGTCCTTGCGTAATTTTCCCGCAGGGGCACTTTTTAAATTTAAGGCTGTTTTAAAGCTCATTGTTGATTTTTTAGCGTAGTTGATTGGAGCTTTTGCATTTCTTATCATATTGGACAAAAAATCGTACATAAACTGATAGTGCATAATTAGTACGAATATGAATAAGGAGGGGCTGAATGACAAAACTTGACTCGTCCTCACGTCTTAAGGTCAAAAGGGATACTTTCTTTCTTCCAGATCCACATCCACATGGCGGTGTGTATTTAAGAAACAACTTAAGCTCATTCAGAATAGAAGGTAATACAATCTATCAGTGGATTGAAAAATTGCTTCCAATGTTTAATGGGGAGCATACAATGGGAGAGTTAACAATGGGATTAACTGCCCCTTATCGGGACAGGGTATACGAAATAGGAGAAACGTTGCACAACAACGGTTTTGTACGCGATCTAAGCAAGGATAAACCCCACCAATTGAATCAAAACCTTCTTGAAAAGTATGCATCACAAATCGAATTTATTGAGAATATTAAGGGGTCTGGTGCTTACCATTTTCAAGAATATCGTCAGGCGAAAGTTCTGGTTGTCGGCTCTGGCCCCTTTATGGGTTCATTGGTTTCCTCGTTAATCGAATCGGGTCTTCCCAAATTAAATGTCTTGGTCACAGATTCCGTTCCTACCAATTGGCAGAGGCAAAATGAACTGGTGCAAAATGCCCGTAAGACCGATTCTGAAGTCGAGATAAAGAATGTGCCCTTTCATAAAGACGCAGGAAGCAGTTTCTGGAGAGAAGCAGTTCAGCCCTATGATTGGATTCTATATGTCTCTCAGGATGGCAATATAAATGAGCTAAGGGATCTTAATCTGGTTTGCAAAGAAGAAAAGAAGGCATTTATGCCAGCGATCTATTTAGACCAGGTGGGGCTTTCTGGTCCATTCAATCAACCGGATACAGATGAATGCTGGGAGTCCGCATGGCGCAGAATCCATCAATCAGCACTAAAAAAAGATCGGCCGTCTCAATCCTTCTCTTCAACAGCGGGATCGATTCTGGCAAATGTTTCAGTATTCGAATTTTTCAAAAGGGCTACAGGGATTACAGATTCCAATGAGAGTCATCAAATTTACATGCTTGATCTTGAAACCCTTGAAGGAGACTGGCTTTACTTCATCCCACATCCATTGGGTACGTCTAAATGTCATACTCCAAGACTGGTGGAAGATTTTGATTTACGCCTCAAAGAGGAAACGGACAGAAATGAACCAACGAGTAACCTCTTAGAGTATTTCAGTCGATTAACGTCAGAAGAAATAGGAATTTTCCATACTTGGGAGGAACGAAATTTACCCCAACTTCCACTTGCACAGTGCTATGTTCAAGCAGTTAACTCTTTTTCAGAGGGACCGGCAGAGCTGCTTCCTGAAGTTGTCTGTGCAGGACTTACACATGAGGAAGCAAAAAAAGAGGCAGGGCTAACAGGCATTGAAATGTATGTTTCACAAATGATAAATTTGCCCGTATTGGGAGACAAACATCAGAAAAATAAGGTAGGTGCGAAAATACCTGAGGGATTTATTGGCATCGGTTCTGGAGAAACAATGGCAGAGGCTGTTTGTAGAGGCCTTCAAGTCTATTTAGGTGAAGAATTGAAAAAGAGAAAGGTCGATCAGCAGAGTAGGGTTTATCGTATTAAGGTGGGGGCCCTAGAAGATAAGAGATGCAGATTTTATTTTAATGCCTTGACTACCTTAAATGGTGCTCCAACAGTTGGTCTAAAAGGGGATGTACTAGGATTCCCTGTGATAGGGGTAAGGTCGAAGGGCCGTTGGTACACAAGTGTAAGTCTAAATACCACACTGTCATTACGTAATGCATTGGAACAAGCGCTTTTGGATGCTCAAAACCAAGTATATTCCACAGACATGCAAGAGACGGAGTCTTTTGTTTTTCTGGAAAAAAATGAAAGCAAACTGGATATCCCATCTTGTGATGAAATTACGTCTCGGGAGCTATTACAATCGTCTATTCAGATATTGAACCGGAACCGCCAGCGGCTAGTAATCTATGACCTTACCTTTGAGCCTTTTTTAAAACAAGAGCTGGCAGGGGTGTTTGGTGTTCAGGTAAAAGAGGGGGGATCCTAATGGCTGCTCATATACTTATAGATGGTGAGGGGGTATTAGCGGATTATATCTATGATCAATTGTCCCCAAACTATCTAGTTAGGCGCCAAAGCATTCTTGAAGAGGTTCCCGAAAATACAGAATTAGTTCTTGTGCTGCATGATACCTGGAAACCATCCGTTCATCAAAAAGCGGAAGAGAGGTTAAGGGCTTTAGCTATTCCTTGGTTTCGAGGTTTCGTTTTGTTGGGTGAGGGGATCATTGGTCCATTTGTACGCCCTGGTGTACCGGGATGTTCTCAATGTGCTGACATACGACTTATGTTAGCTGGGCTTGACCGTCAAGAAATGTGGGGGCTTCGGGTGAAAGTGGCAACAGGAGAAGGTTTACTGCGTGATGCATGGGCATCACGAACCGGATTATCGCAAATGGCGATCTTGATTAGCAACGAAGTGAAAAAGATTCTTCAAGGAGAAGAAAGCAGCTTAGAAGAACGGGTGTTCATTACAAATCTGAAATCGTTAACGATCTCGAGCCACTTTTTCTTGCCAAATTCGTTATGCCCTATGTGCAGTCAAATACCTAAAGACACATCTGAATTGGCGCACATAAAGTTAGAACCTAGTCCTAAATTGAACCCCACTGGTTACAGATGTCGTTCGATGGATGAATTAAAAAACGTGCTAGTCAAAGATTATCTGGATTATCGAACGGGAATCATGAATGGGAAAATGCAGGATATCAAGCTGCCGTTCGCCGATGTTTTAGTGAACATGCCGTTGTTTGATGGGGACGAGGGAGTAGCAGGCAGGACCAATTCTTATGAAATGAGTGAGCTAACTGCCATTTTAGAGGGTTTGGAGAGATATTGCGGAATCGAACCTCGCGGCAAAAAGAAGGTAGTTCGTGATAGTTATTACAATTTAGCGGAAAAAGCACTAGATCCTGCAAAAGTAGGTTTGCATGAGAAGGAACAGTATGCAAGACCCCATTTTCCATTTAAACCCTTCCATCCTGATAAACCAATGAATTGGGTTTGGGGTTATTCATTTTTACAAGAACGCCCTATTCTGGTTCCGGAGTTACTGGCCTATTACAGTTTGGGATATGGAGAAGGCTTTGTTTATGAGACCTCCAACGGTTGTGCATTAGGAGGAAGTTTAGAGGAGGCCATTTTCCATGGCATTATGGAAGTAGTCGAGCGAGACTCATTCTTATTAACCTGGTATGCACAACTTCCCCTTCCCCGTCTTGACCTTAGTTCTGCGAATGACAAAGATTTGCAGCTGATGGTGAGCCGGATTCGTGAGGTGGCTGGTTATGACCTGCATTTTTACAATTCGACGATGGAACATGAGATTCCAAGCGTTTGGGCAGTGGCCAAAAACAGAACATCCAAGGGAGCAAACCTCATTTGTGCAGCCGCAGCGAATCCTGATCCTGTAAAGGCAGTAAAAAGTGCGATTTACGAGCTTGCAGGAATGATGTTTAGGCATGACGAAATCTTGGAGAAAAATCGACCGAAATATGAAGCGATGTTACAGGATCCGTTTGCAGTACGTACTATGGAGGACCATGGCATGCTTTACGGACTAAGAGAAGCAGAGGAGAACTTAAGTTTTCTATTAGATGAAAATCGCCCTTTACGTACATTTGCTGAGGAATTTAAATGCCCACCTGTGAATGCTAATTTGAAGGATGATGTTGAGGATATTCTAGATAGGTTTCGAATGCTAGACTTGGAAGTCATTGTGGTTGACCAAACAACACCAATAACCAAACGGAACGGTTTATTTTGTGTGAAAGTATTGATTCCTGGCATGCTGCCAATGACATTTGGACATCACCTTACACGTATACAAGGTCTTGAACGGGTACTCAACGTACCTGTGAAACTCGGATTTAAAAAGCATCCGTTAACATATGAACAGTTGAATCCATATCCCCATCCTTTTCCATAACTGCAAGAGTAGGAGGGTTACAGGTTGGAACTAGATACATTCCTATACAATCTGCATTTTGACACTGATAAACTTCTTCCGCCGGATTGGCAACCGGATTGGGAAGACGCACCACTTCCCTATAAACTGTACCGTGGCTTACCAGAGATTCCACTTACCGCAGATGTACCGTTAACTCTCAAAGGAAGAGAAGCTAATTCAATACCCAGCTTGGAGGAGTTTGGTCATTACTTATGGTATGTATATGGTCTTACTCGATACTCTCAAGCTGCTTTCATTGAAGGCACCGAGGAAAAAGCTACTGTAAGCTACGCCCAGTTGTTTCGCAGATTTGTTCCCTCTGGCGGAGCATTGTATCCCAATGAATTATATGTGTACTTAAAGTTGGAGGATGTACCTGAGGGAGTATACCACTACGATGTTGCACACCATCGCCTTATATTCCTGCGTGAAGGCAACTATGATTCCTATCTATCAAGAAGTCTTGGAAATCGTTATAATCTCTCAGATTGTTTTTGTACTGTTTTTGTATCGACGGTTTTTGGAAAAAATTTTTATAAATACAATAATTTCTCTTACAGGTTACAAGGGTTAGATACAGGCGTAGTAATTGGGCAATCGTTAGAAGTGGCGGATAGGATGGGGTTCTCAACACGGGTATGTTACCAATTTCTAGATCGTTCTATCAATCATTTGCTTGGGCTATCTGAACAAGATGAAAGTGTATATGCTGTGATCCCATTATCTATTTATAATGTTGACCAATTTAATATAGAAAAAAATATTTCTATTTCTGCAACGGAATTGTCCCGGGAAGTTCCAATGCTGAAGCATGTAACATATAACCGTTCAAAGAGAGTCATTGATTACCCAGAGCTGAAAGAGATCAATAAAGCCTCGATGTTTGAAACAACACATTCATTTGTGAACATAAAACAAGATATTCCTCTTAACAATGCATTAGGTACAGAGTTAACCATACTGCCATTTCCGGAGGTCATTTCATACGATCTAGCATCCGTTTGCAGAGAGCGGCACTCTCCAGATATTGATTTTATGCTAGGGAAAATCAGTCAAACAAAAGTATCCACTTTGTTACATGAGACTTTTTCATTTTCATATCAAAAAGACCTTTACAATACACAAGGGAAGCTTGGGACTGGTTTAAATATGTATGGCACTTTTTATAACGTGGAAGGTGTTCAAGATGGTGCTTACGTCTATGACAAAAGTACTCATGCACTTCGGAGAATATCTAAGGGGGATTTACGGGAGTATATGCAAAATTCTTTAACAGTGCCTAATGTAAATCTGTTTCAGGTTCCGCTAGTCCTGCATGTTGTTGGAGACAAGGACCACCTCAAAAAGGAACTGGGCTATAGAGGATACAGAATTCAACAGATGGAAGCTGGTATACTCGTGCAAAGGCTGCTCTTGACAGCCTGTGCCCTAGAGATGGGAGGACACCCACTATTAGGATTCGACTCTAACCAAAGTGATGAGCTTTACGGAGTCAATTCGAAAGAAAAAACGTGCCTTATACAAATCCCTGTAGGTCCATACCGTCCCCGCGTCTGGTTAAAAGGAAGCTTGAATAGCTAGGATAGACAGGAGAATTAACAATTTTTTATAGAAGTGATTTTTAAAAATATTAATAAAAGGGGTACCCAAGTGATTCATTGGGTACCCCTTAATCATTATTTAAAACACTTTCGTAGTCCAATCCTCACAGTTCCAAATATCAGTCGCAATTTCACGATAGAAATCAGGTTCGTGGGATACCATCAAGATACTTCCGCGATAGGCCTTTAAAGCACGCTTCAATTCTTCTTTTGCGTCAACATCCAAGTGATTGGTAGGTTCATCTAGAATTAATACATTCGTTTCTGTGTTTAAAATTTTACATAATCGAACTTTGGCTTTTTCGCCACCAGAAAGGACTTCGATTTTACTTTCAATATGTTTCGTCGTTAATCCACATTTTGCAAGAGCAGCACGGACTTCAGCCTGATTCATACTTGGGAACTCGCTCCAAATTTCTTCAATACAAGTGTTGTAGTTAGACTGTTTAACTTCCTGCTCGAAGTAACCAATATGTTGATACTCACCACGTTCCACTTTACCCGAAATCGGATTAATCAGCCCAAGAATACTTTTTAAAAGAGTAGACTTCCCAATACCGTTTGCACCCACGAATGCAATTTTTTGTCCGCGTTCCATTTTCAAATTCAGCGGGCGAGAAAGTGGTTCGTTGTAACCAATAACAAGATCTTCAGCCGTGAAAATATAACGACTAGTTGCACGAGCTTCTTTGAAGTTAAACTCTGGTTTCGGCTTCTCTTTCCCCAATTCAATAACATCCATTTTGTCGAGCTTCTTTTGACGAGACATCGCCATATTACGAGTCGCCACACTTGCCTTGTTACGAGCAACGAAATCCTTCAAATTAGCAATTTCTTGTTGTTGACGCTTGTAAGCAGACTCTAGCTGTTGCTTCTTCATTTCATAAATATTTAAGAAGTTATCATAGTCACCAACATAGCGATTTAACTCTTGGTTTTCCATGTGATAGATTAAGTTAACAACATTGTTCAAGAATGGAATATCATGTGAAATCAAGATAAATGCATTCTCATATTCCTGTAAATAGCGCTTCAACCATTCGATATGCTGTTCATCTAAATAGTTCGTAGGCTCGTCTAGTAATAGGATTTCAGGTTTTTCTAGCAAAAGCTTAGCAAGCAAAACTTTGGTACGTTGCCCACCGCTAAGATCATCTACATCTCGATCAAGTCCAACATCGTCTAATCCTAGACCACGAGCAACTTCCTCAACTTTTGAATTAATTTGATAGAAATCATTGCTATCTAAAGTTTCTTGTAGTTCTCCAACTTCTGCTAGTAATGCATCGATATCAGCACCTTCATCACCCATTTTTGCATAAAGGTCATTGATTTCTGCTTCAGCATCAAATAGATATTGAAAAGCAGTACTCAAAGCTTCACGCATCGTAGTACCTTTTTGAAGTACAGCATGCTGATCTAAATAACCTACACGAACTTTTCGTGACCACTCCACTTTCCCCTCGTCGGGGTGCAACTTCCCAGTAACAATATTCATGAAAGTAGACTTACCCTCACCATTTGCCCCAACTAGTCCAACGTGCTCTCCTTTTAAAAGTCGGAAAGACACATCATTAAAAATCGCACGATCACCGAAACCGTGGCTTAAATTTTTTACGTTTAATACGCTCATTTTTTTAACCCCTTATCTAATGTCACATGTGAATATCTTACTAGAATTTAGCTACTTTTTCTATCTGAAAGTTATTTTTGTGAAAAATGTAATTCGATTTTTGGGCTAAATTGAAGTCTGCCCCTTTTTAATTAAATGCAATTATTGAATTATATTTACTTGGGCAAATCAAAATAGGATAAAAGTATATTATACAACCGAACTAGGATGTATGATATGAGGTTTTCCTATGTGGGAATAGTTCAATAAAAAATGAAAAAATTGGTTGTGTCTTGTTCGGTAACAAAGGAAGCCCTGCTTGCGATTTCCTAGCAGTAGTGGCTATTGTTAAATTAATCATTAAAGGCATAAGGAAAATCATTTAGGAATAGAATGAGTGATGGTAAACTTAATAAAAAGGAGGTTTTCCCCACAATGAACCAAAACTATAAAAATCACAGAAAAGTTGACCCGCTTTATCATTTTGGGACAGCTTTGCTTGGACTTATTATGCTCATTTTATCGATTGTGTTTTTCTTTCAACATGTAAGAAGTCAGCTGTTGCTAAGTGGAATTGTGTTAGGCTTCGCGTTGTTGTTTTTCTTTGTGACAGTTAAATTAAGAGGATATGCCCTGCAGTTACAGGATCGAATCATTCGTACGGAGGAAAATTTTCGCTACTATCGTTTAACTGGGAAGCTATTAGACTCGAAGCTATCGTTGAAGCAAGTGATTGCACTAAGATTTACGGCTGACGAAGAATTCGTAGATTTAGTTGAGAGAACTGTTCAAGAGAACCTTTCACCAGATGACATTAAAAAGGCTGTTCGGAATTGGCGTGCAGACCATCATCGCGTATAATTGAGAAAGAAACAGCTTCAAATGGCTGTTTCTTTTTTTGAATTCTTAAATTCCAATATATATAAGGATTACATAAATGTCCTAAGGAGGCTTGCTATGCTTAAAAACATAATGGTAGACGTAAAAAGTCTATTAAAACGATACGGCTCTCACACAGCGGTTAACGGGGTATCCTTTCAGGTGGAAAAAGGAGAGGTTTTTGGTCTCCTTGGACCTAATGGTGCTGGAAAAACAACCACGATTGAAATGTTAGTAGGACTTAGAAAGCCAGATGAAGGAACCGCTGCACTCGCAGGCTTTGATGTGAAAAAGGAAGTGAACAAAGTCAAAGAGGTCATCGGAGTTCAACTTCAATCCACTTCTTTATTTGAATTATTGAAAGTAAAAGAAATTCTACAAATGTACGGAAGTTTCTATCCGAGCCACGTAAACATCGATGAATTAATTGATGAAATGCTTTTAACAGAGAAGAAAAACGCCCGTATTAAAGGACTTTCCGGCGGACAAAAGCAGCGGCTTGCTATTGCCTTAGCTCTTATACATGACCCGCAAATTGTGTTTCTCGATGAACCAACGACTGGGCTCGATCCACAGGCAAGAAGAACCTTGTGGGACATTGTACTACGTTTAAAAGATCGCGGAAAAACAGTTATCCTCTCCACACATTATATGGATGAAGCTCATGTGCTCTGTGACCGCATCGGAATTATGGATCAAGGAGAATTGATTGCTCTTGATACGCCAGACAATTTAGTGAAGAAACTTCAATCAACGAGCACCATAGAGTTTCATTTAAGCAATCCGCCTGAAAAAGAGTTACTTTTGAATTTAAATGGTGTTAAAGAAGTGTCTATAAAAGATACCTTTATCCAGTTATATACAGATGATTTACAAACAGCTTTAACATCCTTAATTCAGGCCTCTACGGAACATCTATTTAAAATTGAGGATTTACAAACACGTTTAGCAACATTAGAGGATGTTTTTATTCATATGACAGGAAGGAGTATCAGAGAGTCATGAGAGCTTACTGGCAGTTAACTCTTGCACAATTAAGAATCTTTGCTCGCAATAAACAGGTTTTATTCTTTACCTTACTCTTTCCGATTATCTTAATGCTAGCTCTTGGTTCCTTTGCAGGTAAGGAGGATAATCTATCGTTAACCGTAGGGGTAATCGACTTGGAACAAACAAGTTCCTCGGAGGATCTAAAGAAACTGTTTGACAAGTACGAGGGACTAAAAACCATAAGTTATGGGAAAGTTCAAAATGGAAAACAAGCCTTGAGAAATGGAGAAATCCAGCTTCTTATTGAAATTCCAAAAGGGTATGAAGCAAACTTGAAGGAAAAGGAACACGCCTTTTCCCTTCCGGTTTATTATAATGAGAAAAATCTCACCACCTCGGAACTCGGCCTGACCGTTGTAAATGGCATCATTGATCAATATAGTAAAGCACTTGTTGGCTACAAACCTTTAGTGACGGTTGAAAAAATAGGCATAGAAGCCCGAAATATTCGTTATGTCGATTTCCTCGTCCCAGGAATCGTTGCTATGATGATTATGAGTAATAACATGAATGGTGTTGCTGGACAAATTGCTGCCTGGCGGGAAAGAGGGATCTTGCGGAGAATGCAAGGAACGAGACTCAAAGCCTCCACCTTCATCGCTGCTCAAATCACAGCTCGTTTATTACTTAATGGAACTCAAGCTCTATTGGTCGTCCTAATTGCTAATTTAGTATTCGGTATTAGTGTCGTAGGCTCTTGGTTTTCTTTGATCTTCTTCATTGTCCTTGGCACCCTTGCATTTATGTCACTTGGTTTTATTATTGCAGGGATTGCGAAAAATCCTGAAAGTGCTGGGCCAATCGCAGGATTTGTTACGTTTCCCATGCTGTTTCTTGGAGGTGTGTTCTTTCCGATTAGTAATATGCCAGATATTATTCAACCCATTGTTAAGGTACTGCCTATTGCTCATTTAAGTTCTGCCTTGAGGGAGACGATGAATCTTGGAACCCCTTTTCTTCAATTGGGAACGGACACTCTTGTATTAGGATGTTGGTTATTAGGTGGGTTTGTGTTAGCCAGTTTAGTGTTTAAATGGGAATAGGAAAAAGGCTAATAACAAATTCCAATTCCAGCCGATTTTGTAAAGTATAGATGCACACCTTACAATTTGTATTTAAATAATTCAGAGAGACTATTTCGGAAAGAAATAGTCTTTTTTTGGGCTGTTTTCGTAAAGAATGTTGTTATTAAACACATTTGAACTCCGATTCACAAACTAATAAGGTGCAAAACGATACCTTATTAGTTTGTGAATCTGTTTTATCAGCGATTTTTTCAAGTTTATCAGCGAATTCACAAGTTTATCAGCGAATTCACAAGTTTATCAGCGGATTCACAAATTTATCAGCGAATTGAACCACTTTAACGGCGAATTACTTTGGCAGTGGCAACAGTATTGGTGAAAAAATCTTGTTTCAACCAATTTTGAAGGGGGTATTAAAAAAGAAAACCTTTAGAGGGGGTGGCAGAATATGAAATTGGATGTGAAATGTAATGTTAAAAACTGCAAGTATTGGGCTGATGGCGACCAATGTGTAGCTGACTCCATTTATGTAATAGGTTCACACGGCAGCAGAAAGGCCGATACCGTGGAAGAAACAGCTTGCAAAACTTTCGAGCTTCATGAATGAAAACATGAGGACTGCTCTTCTGTTTCTAAAGCAGAAGAGCAGTCTTTTTCATCAATGCTGGGAAAGCCGCGGTTTAGCTTGAACGAGAGAGGAGAAAATCAAGCATGGAAAAACGATACATAATTATTCTATCGTGCTTATTTCTGATGGGGATGCTGACTGGCTGTATCCAAAAGGACAAGCTGGCAGATGGAACAAAGCTGATAGATAAGCAGAAATTTATTTTTGCAGCTTCAGGAGAATTTAAGCCCTTTAGCTATGTTAGGAATGAAGATTTATCGATGACTGGTTTCGATATTGAGGTAGGAAACGCAGTAGGAAAAGAGCTAGGCCTTGAACCAGTCCAGAAGAGGATGAAATTCAAAGGACTCATTGAGGGGATTAAAACGGGACGGGCAGACGCAGCTGTTGCCAGCCACACCATTAACCCCCAACGCGCCAAACAAGTTGATTTTTCCACCCCCTACTATTACTCAGGTCCACAGATCTTCACAAGACCTGACAGCAAGATTAAAACAGTAGATGACTTAAAAGGAAAAGAAGTTGCCGTAGCAAAGGGCTCCACCTATGCGGATACAGCCAAAAAGTATACCAACAATATTAAAATGTATGACAGTGATATTACGGCATTAAAAGCACTAAGTATTGGCCGGCATGACGCCGTTATTACTGATTTTGTCACTGGTAAAAGTGCAAAAAAGGAAGGCTTCAAAATTCAGGGGCAGCAGTTAATTGAGCGAAGCGAGCAGGCCATTGTTGTTCCGAAGGATAATCCAATCCTGCTCAAGCGGATTAATGACGCACTTCAAAGACTTCGTAACGATGGAACACTATCCCGAATCAGTCAAAAGTATTTTGGTGAGGATATTACGAAAAAACCAGAATAATAGATTGATTATTAGAAAGAAAGGATGTTATTATTTTGCCTAGTTTTTCTCACTTTTTACATACGTTGATTAGTAGTAAAAACCTTTTCATAGATGCGGCGTTGTTGACGTTAAAGCTTACAGTCGTCTCCATTTTAATTGGGATTTTATTCGGATTATTTTTTGCTCTTTTAAAAATATCTAGGATTAAAGTATTGGGCTATATTTCAAATGCCTATGTATTCCTTGTAAGGGGAACTCCACTCATTGTCCAGATTTTCATTCTGTATTTTGGCTTCAGCGGAATTTTCCTCATTCCTGATTTTTGGGCAGCGGCTCTTGCACTTGCATTTCATAACGGTGCCTATATTGCAGAAATTTTTCGGGGGACGATTCAGTCCATTGATAAAGGGCAAATGGAAGCGGCCCGCTCTCTCGGCATGACCAGAACACTAGCCATGCGCCGTATCATTCTTCCACAGGCTTTCAAGAGGGCACTGCCTCCCCTTGGAAACCAATTTATTATTGGGCTTAAGGATTCATCTCTGGCAGCCTTTATTTCCATGAATGAACTGTTCAATGTTTCGACGACACTGGGTTCCAATAATTTTGATGAAATGACCTACTTATTAATAGTAGCCGTTTATTATCTATTACTTGTTGCAGTATTAACAATGCTGGTGAGCCTGTTCGAAAAGAGATTAGCAGTTAGTGATCGATAGGAGGACGATAAAGTGAATGATCGAGAAATGATAAAAATAGAAAACTTACATAAATCTTATGGCAGTTTACATGTATTAAAAGATATAAACATGTCCGTGTATGAAAGTGAAGTTGTCTGCTTGGTCGGAGCATCTGGCTCTGGTAAAAGTACTCTACTACGATGCCTTAACTTTTTAGAAAAAAGGGGAGGTGGGAAAATTTCAATCCGCGGGGAAGAGATTAGCCCGGAAACCCACAATATTAACAATGTCCGCCAAACGGTGGGGATGGTTTTCCAGCACTTTAATCTATTTCCACATAAAACCGTCCTTGAAAATGTCATTGAAGCACCCATTATGGTAAAGAAAATCCCAAAAGACCAGGCCGTTGCTGAAGCAAACGAGTTGCTACAAAAGGTGGGGCTTGAGGATAAGGCCAATGTTTACCCTAGCAAATTGTCAGGCGGTCAAAAGCAGCGTGTGGCAATTGCCAGGTCGCTGGCCATGAAGCCGGATATTATGCTTTTTGATGAACCGACATCTGCCCTTGATCCACTGCTTGTTGGTGAGGTATTGGCAACCATGAAGGAGTTAGCCGATGAAGGAATGACCATGGTAGTGGTTACCCATGAAATGGGCTTTGCTCGTGAGGTTGCTGATTGGATTGTCCTCATGGACGATGGTAGAATTATTGAAAGAAATCGGCCAAATGAATTCTTTGATCAACCAAAGGAGCAACGTACAAAAGAATTCCTTCAGGCAACCATGTTAAAATGATTTGTAATAAGCAGAAGCCTACTCAGGTTTCTGCTTATTTTTTTGAACTTAGGATTTTATTTCCATGTTATGCTTTTCCTTAGAAAAATAAAAACTTTAACTTTTTGAAACTTTTCTTGAGTATAGATTCCACTAATTAGTAAAGGGGGGGCAAATAAGATGGAAATAGAAAGCCACCGGCTAGTTAAGAAAGCAATCAAAGGTAATAAAAGCGCCTTTGAAAAGTTAATTCAACAACATTATGAACGAATCTACCGTACTGCCTATCTTTATGTACATAACGAAGAAGATGCGTTGGATGTTGTCCAAGAAGCAACTTATCAGGCCTTTACATCAATCCATTCGTTAAAAAATCCAGAGTATTTTATGACCTGGCTCACCAGGATTGTCATACGATGTTCGGGACAGGTCCTAAAGAGAAAAAGCAATGTTGTTCCGTTGAGTGATGAGATAGTGTCGAACCTGCCGGGCCAGGCAGATTCAAACATTGAAGAATCTATACAGCTCTTAAATGCAATTCAGCAGCTGAGAGAGAATTACCGTACTGTGATTATCTTATTTTACTATTACGATTACTCGATAAAAATGATTAGCAGTGTCATGGAAATTCCAGAGAGTACTGTAAAAACATATTTAAGTAGAGGGAAAGCAGAGTTAAAAAAGTCCTATAAAAATGAGGAGGACCAATGCCATGGATAAAAAGGAATTCCAAACAGCCATAGAGCAAATACCTGTGCCCAAAGAAAAAGTATTTAGTGCCATTTCCAAAGGGATCAACATGGAAGGCAATAGGGGAAAGGCAAAGAATAAGAAGGTTCTTGTAGGTGTGGCGACGGCTGCTGCTCTTCTTGGAATCACTGTTACCTCAGGGTTTGTTAATCCTACAATGAATAGAGTATTAGCTAAAACTCCTTTACTAGGCGGGATATTTCAAGAATTTAATGATGCAACAGGTTTAGAATTAGCTAACCAGGATGCAGTTACAGAATTAAACCAAACACTTACCAAAAGTGGGGTAACGGTAAAGCTGACCAGCGCTTACTTTGATGGCAGTGTGGTATCCATTACAGGATTTGTAGATGAAGATGTTGAAAAGGGGCATAACGAAAAAGGTGAAGTAAGCTTTGATGTAAACTTCGAACACAATAAAGGGGATCATGACCCTTGGCTAAATGGAAAGTCAAATGATATTAAGAAAGTAGAGAATGGATATAATTTTCAATGGAAAATGAATTATCCCTATACATCATTCAAGGAGAATTCTACTCTTCCTATAACGATTCATAATATCAACGGGATAAAAGGTGAATGGAATTTTGATATTCCAATTAAACAAGAAAAAAATAGTACACTTGCTATTAACCAGGAGCAAGGATATCCGGAGGACGAGGTAAAAATCCGTATTAAAGAGATACTCACTGCAAAAGCATCCTCATCGCTTATTTATGAGACCGTGGAGAAATACAAGGGTGATGAACTTTATATAGAAAAAGCTGTTGATAATAGAGGGAAAGTGTATAGGTTTGAAAACCCAACCTATCTCGAGGAATCGAAACAAGAAGATGGATATCATAGCACCATGAGAAGAGAAATGACTAAGCTCAATTCAGATATTACTTCACTTACCTTCTATCCTCGGTTATCTGTAGCAGATCCAAAAGTGCAACAGCTTTTGGACAAAAAAACATTTACATTAAAAAGCACAAGGTTCAATTTAGGTCTGCAGGTAAATGCTGTTACTCAAAAAGGTGGGGAATTGGTCATAGATTATCAACTGACAGGGCTTCCGAAGAATTTGAGTAAAGGTAAACTTGAAACGATTAACCATAATCTGGAGTATCTTTTCTGGTTGGTTGATAAGGACTATTTATCCAAGATTGACCCG
Organism: Neobacillus sp. PS2-9; assembly: GCF_030915525.1. NCBI lineage: Bacteria > Bacillati > Bacillota > Bacilli > Caryophanales > Bacillaceae > Neobacillus > Neobacillus sp. PS2-9. The sequence goes on along the minus strand of NZ_CP133269.1, from coordinate 4,258,837 downwards.
GATAATGCATGGCCACCTAAAAACCACGGTATTCCGTTTAATAAAGTAAAAATGATTGATAAGGCAACAGCACATTTCCAATCTACTTTTGACTTAAACGGAGAAGAAAGGATTGAGAATTTTAAGCTGGAAAAAACCATGTTGCTATTTGATTTTTCAAGCTTTGTCCCATCTAAGGATTTAAAACCCTTTACTGTTGAACTTCCAGTGGAGAATAAATAAACCCACCAGCATCTCGTGTGTTGTCTATTACAGTCCATACATTGCGAATATAATTTTTAAATAAACAGAAACCGAACCAGGTTTCTGTTTATTTTTTTGGAAGTGCCACAGGGACGGTTCTGCTGGCTTTTTGAAGATAGAGACAGTTCTCGCAAAAAGCCAAGAGAACCGTCCCCATGGTACCTGGCCAAGAGAACCGTCCCCGTGGTACCAAAAGTTCCGTTAGTTTGATAAAAAGTACTTAAACATGGTATAAGTGTAAAGGAAGCAGGGACATTCTGCTCTTTAATTTTGGGACAAGGTTTTGGCCAAATATCCCATAATGAGAGGATTTGAATTTGAATATGAAAGATAATTTTTGGCGTGATTTACCACGACCTTTTTTTATACTGGCACCCATGGAAGAAGTGACGGATGTTGTTTTTCGTCATGTAGTGAGTGAGGCAGCCAGACCTGATGTGTTTTTTACAGAGTTTACAAACAGTGAGAGTTATTGTCACCCAGATGGGATCAAAAGTGTGCGCGGGCGTTTGACTTTTACAGAGGATGAACAGCCAATTGTCGCTCATATATGGGGGGACAAGCCTGAAAACTTTCGGCAAATGAGTATTGGTATGGCGGAACTGGGCTTTAAGGGTTTGGATATCAATATGGGTTGTCCCGTACCCAATGTGGTACAGAACGGGAAGGGGAGTGGCCTGATCTGCCGCCCGGAAGTTGCAGCAGAATTAATACAAGCAGCAAAAGCGGGAGGATTGCCCGTAAGTGTAAAAACAAGGCTTGGTTTCTCAGATGTAGACGAATGGAAGGTCTGGCTAAAACACATACTGGAACAAGACATTGTCAATCTTTCCATTCATCTGCGTACACGGGATGAAATGAGCAAAGTAGATGCTCATTGGGAGCTGATTCCGGAGATTAAGAAACTTCGTGACGAGGTAGCACCAGATACCCTTTTGACGATCAATGGGGATATTCCTGACCGTCAAACTGGCTTGAAGCTCGCCCATCAATATGGTATCGATGGGGTTATGATTGGCCGTGGTATTTTCCATAATCCATTTGCCTTTGAAAAGGAGCCGAAAGCTCATAGCAGCCAAGAATTGCTTGATCTCTTAAGACTGCATATGGATCTTCATGATAAGTATTCGCATTTAGAGCTACGACGGTTCACAGCTCTTCATCGCTTTTTTAAGATCTATGTTAAAGGATTCCCTGGGGCTGGTGAATTAAGAAATCAATTGATGAACACGAAATCAACAGATGAAGTGCGTGCATTGCTTGATAACTTTGGTGCGTTCTAGTAGAACTAACCCCAATTTCGTTAATATTCATTTCTAAGAGAAATGAAATGATTAATAAATATTGAATTGACAGACCAAATAACAAAATTTTGGTCTGTCTTTTTTATTGCGAGATAGATAAAGGTATCTCTTGGTAAATGTTGTATAATTTAAAAGACTTTAATTTAAATCAACTTACTAGAGTAGGTGTAGAAGTGGTTAAGTCAGATGAAAGCTAAAAAGAATGTTAAAGGGGGGAACACATAGATGATCCCAGCAAGAATAGAATCCATTGTAGATTGGTTCGATCAACATTTACAATCGTTCTATGTACTTGGTTGGTCCTATCTTAGAAGTCAAAAGCTAATGGAAGAGCTTTTTTACCGGACCATTATAAAAGTCCATAAGGAGATGCGTCAAAATAAAAATGAAACATCTTTCGAAATGTCGGTTACATCCATTTTCATACATACCTGCCGGGAGCTTTCTGATAATAGTAGTTTACTAACTTCAGAGGAAAGTGAACCACGTCAGGATTTATTTAAAGCACTTGATCAATTGAAAGAGTACGAGAAAGATGCGATGGTACTTACATATATAAAAGGAATCTCCAAAGAGGACGCGGCACATCTTCTCCAAGTATCAGAAGAAAAGATGAAAGAGCATTTGTTTTCCGGAATCCGGTCACTTAGAAAAGTAATGGGGTACGGGACATCCTTTAATGGCTGTAAAGAATATCATATGAGTTACTTGGATTACCTAGAAAGAACTATGGATCGATCGAAAAAGATTGATTTAGAGAAACATATTTATCATTGTCAAAATTGCCAGGAGGATTTGGCTGCCTTTCAGGATGTCATGTTAACCATGTTAAATCTTACAGAACGGATGGAGGCTTACCATGTGCCATCGGGTTTCATGGAGAACGTCAAAGATAGGCTGGCAGAAGTGGAGAAGCACAGACAACAGAAGAATAAGAAACGTAAAAGAATGGGACTTGTTTTTGCAAGTGTTTTTGCATTGTTAATGGGGATAGAATATTTTACAGGGGCGTTTGCCAGCCATTATTATTCATGGAAAGAAAAAGATCCGGAATTGCACGCGTATCTTCAACAGGGCCTGGGTGAAAGGCTGAACTTGAAAGCGGAACGCAATGGCGTGAAAATTAAGATTATGGGTGCGATTGCTGATGATGTTCAAACGATTGTTTTTTATGAAATAGAAGATACGGATGAAGACCATCAATATGTAATGAATAATCAAGATGGGGTTCTGGTGGAGAATGAATATGAAATCATGAGCCATGAAGCAAATCTAAGGGAATATCCTCCTAATCTTGAATCCAATGTAAAAAACGAAAAAAAGAACGTGTATCACGGGAAGATTAGTCTGCTTCCACTCTCAAAGGAAAACGGGACAATCAAACTGAAAATCACAAAGCTTCTGAAATTGAATCCAAATTCCTCTGAACAGAATGGTTATAGTGCTTCCGGGGATATGGAATATGAAACAGGGGAGTGGAACTTCGAGATCCCTGTAACAAAACAACCTTCCGTAGAATATGCATTGGATGAAAAAATAGAAGTCAATGAAATTCCAGTTCGATTAGAAAAACTGACCATTGCTCCAACAGCGACACTTCTGCAATATAGTATTCCTAATGACCAGTCAGAAAAATGGATAGATGCTCTCAATTTTGACTATCTAGAAGTGAACAATAAGAAAGCGAAAGCTGATTTGTATGGAGGCTCTTATTTAGATACATCACAAGACATGAACTGGAGTACTTTTCAAACAAACTTTGACCCTCTTTTTAGAGAAAAGCCAAAAAAGGTTAACGTTAAATTCGGCGCTATTTATATAACTGTTGAAGATAAAAAAACCATTGAGCTGGATGCCACTAAGGAATATCCTCAAACTTTTGAATATGCAGGAAGTACAATTTCCATCGACATGGTGGAAGTGGAACAGCAAACTAAAGTTGTCATAAGTAATCATGAAATAGAGAATCGAGCATTTGAGTCGCTTCAAATTAGTGTTGTGGGTGAGGATGAAAATGAACCGATTTCAATGGAGATGAATTCTGAAGCAGTGCTCGTTGACAAAAATGGAGTAGAATACAATGAAGATATGGCTGTCCCGTATGATGACATCGAGCAGCCCCATTATTTCGTTACAGTTCAAAACATTAAGGTAGAGAGTAACACTGGAGAAAAATTGATTCCCAAAAGGCTTGAGATTTACGGATATAATATAACAAAATATTTGGATGATGTTGTGAAGATTTCATTGGAATAACAAAGAAGGCAGCTGCCCTCAAATTGGGCTGTTGCCTCTTACTTTGCAACGAGAATTTTGTCGAATTGTTGGCGATTGACAAGTTTCAAGGAACATGAAATTATTATATTGAAAACCTCACTTTGCCCCTAGCGCTTACACCCATTTTAAACCCTTATATATATGAAAACTCTAAAAATGAAAATAACTAGTGAATTATACCTACGTATCTGAACAACCTCCTAATTGTATCTTCACATTTTCTACCAATATACCTTTTCTTATTCCATCCTGTTTCAGCATAAAATGCTATTAAAAAAACTGAAAGGAGTGATAAACAAAGTAACTACTTATTATATTTTTAAAGATTCCAATGTCACTACACTTTCTGGTATTTTTTAATTTTGAAGGAGGATAAATAATGGGTCACGATATTTATGGAGTCAATAAGGCAGGAAAAGAAATTGCTTATGCACGTTTTAGCATGAGGAATTATAATGCTACGATATTGTACAGCCTACTTGAGGCAAATAAATACTATGCAGGAGTTAGTGGGTCTGGAGACTGGTCTACCTTCTCCATACAACAAATTGAAAAAGCATTGAATAAGTACAAGCAATTATATAAAAATGGTGATTCTCAAAATTGGGATCTAAAACAAATCCTAGATTTTATACAAAACTGTTTAGAAACAGCAAAAAAAGAAGAGAGTGTAAAAGTGTATTTTGGTTAAATTGATATTTTCGTAATTTAGATTCCATTCTAGAAACCTGCAATCTTCCCCTTTGATTTTCACCATTTTAAATCCACAATCATGCCGTCCTATATTAATTTCCTAATTAAAGTGATGAAAAAAATATTCATTTAATAACTAGAATAAATGGGAAAGTTGCCGTTAAATCCGAATGAAAAAAGGAGCGGTAGTATGAATGCAGTTCTGAGTAAAATTGCTCAAGGAGTCACAGTTTGTTATTCAGAGATTTTCCCTAATCAAGACAACGATTTTTTTCCCTTAGATTGTATGGGGAAGCTATTTTTGGTCGCTGACTCATATTGTATGAATCCTGATTGTACATGCCAAGAGGCAGTTCTTCATTTTCTACAAGTTTATCCGAGAGAAGAAAGGAAAGCTGACAGTTTTATGATCAGGTTTAAGCTTAATGGCAGAGGATTTAAAATTCATGAACGTGGCAAATTCAATAAACGTGAGATACAGACCATCGTCATGCATTTTACGGCCGACGGCACGATTCTAAACCTATTAAATAAACGTTTTAATGAAATGAAGGAAAAGGCAAAAGAAATACTAAACTAATAAAATTGTAAATAAATAATCCACCAACCCAGTCTAGTGATACGGGTTTACTTACAGGGCGCAAAACTGTAAAAGTAGGTTCAATCTCTGATTTATTCTCACTTTTTCTAGCCATTTCATTCACATGAAAAATCACATTAGGATTTGTCCTTCATAACCCGGATGAAGGACATTTTTCTTGTAGCACAACCAATTTTTGTCCATCATAACCTGGATGAAGGACATTTTTCATAGTATCCAACCGATTTTTGTCCATCATAACCCGGATGAAGGACATTTTTCATAGTATCCAACCGATTTTTGTCCTTCATAACCCGAATGAAGGACATTTTTCTTGTAGCACAACCAAGTTTTGTCCATCATAACCCGGATGAAGGACATTTTTCTTGTAGCACAACCAATTTTTGTCCATCATAACCTGGATGAAGGACATTTTTCATAGTATCCAACCGATTTTTGTCCATCATAACCTGGATGAAGGACATTTTCATAGTATCCAACCGATTTTTGTCCATCATAACCTGGATGAAGGACATTTTTCTTGTAGCTCAACCGATTTTTGTCCTTCATAACCCGGATGAAGGACATTTTTCATAGTATCCAACCGATTTTTGTCCATCATAACCCGGATGAAGGACATTTTTCAATGACATACCTTTTAATTGACAAATAAGATATAAAATTTTACGATAGATAGCACACGATGTATCTTATGGGATACATCGTGTGCTATTTTTTTTGAAAGGTGGTTAGTAAATGGTGGAAAAGGCCATTTTTATTCGGGAATCTATAGATCTATTACAAAGTTATATTATGAAAAGTCTTCAGAAACATTCCGAAGAGCGGGGTGTCACGATTCCTCAAGCAAGAGTAATAGGAGAAGTGTTTGCTCATAAAAAAATCAGTATTAAACATCTTTCTCAAAATCTAAAAATGACCCAAAGTACGGTTTCAGATATCGTTGAACGACTTACTTCAAAAGGGCTTCTAGTGAAAACGCCAAATCCTAATGATAAACGTTCTGTGGAGATTTCACTTTCCAACGAATTATCAAAAGGAATCAATGAGGACATATCGGAGATCGCAAATAAGTCACTACTAGATGTATTAAATCTATTAAATCCAACTGAACAAGAAATTGTCGAGAAGGGCATGAAATTATTGGTTTCGGCTGTGAAGGAAAAAATGGCGGCAGAAGGAATGGATAATCGTGAATTCTTTGATGTTTTATACTTTCCTGAAAAAACAAAATAAATATCTAAACTAACGGAGGATTCAAGGTGAGACAGATTATTAAAGGCCGCTGGGCCATATTTACCATATGGTTGGTTGCGACAATCGTGCTTACAGTCATACAACCAGACATCAATGCCATATTACGGCAAAAAGGGCAGCAGGGAACGAGTAATGATAGCCCTTCCGTAATGGCAGATCGTATCTTAAAAAAAATGGATACAACGAAAGGAACAAACAACCTCATCGTTTTTTACGATAAAAATAAAATTTCAGATGATGAAATGGAGAAAATCGGTGATGCTGTAGAAAACATACGCGATAGCAGGTCAGAGCTTGGTATTGCTAACATCATGGATCCTTTCAGCATCCCCGAAGCCAAAAGCTCTTTAGTATCTAAAGATGGTACAACACTTATAGTGAGCTATAAGCTTGATAAAAGAGGGCGAGAAATAGATGATATCAAAAAACAAATTGAAAGCAAATTGGATCATGTACCTGTTGACTACTATCTTAGTGGGGAAGACTTTATCAATAATGATTATCTGAAGGCATCCCAGGCAGGTGTCGAAAAGAGTGCGGCATTAACCGTTATTTTTATTTTAGTAGTCCTTATCATTGCATTTAGGTCAGTCGTTACACCTATGATTTCCTTAGTGGCTGTAGCTTTTTCCTACCTTGTTTCCATGGGAATTGCAGCCCAATTAATTGATAAGGCAGGATTTCCAATAACTAGTCTTACCCAAATGCTCCTGATCCTTATCCTATTTGGGATTGGTACAGATTATAACATCCTTCTGTTTAATCGATTTAAGGAAGAATTATCCCATGGACATTCTATTGATGAATCAATCGTAAACACTTATAAAACGGCAGGTAAAACAATTGCATACAGCATACTCACTGTATTTATTGCTTTCCTTGCTCTCATTTTTGCCGAATCTCCAATTTATCGATCAGGTGTTGTGGTTGTAATCGGAGTAACCATATTGTTACTGCAAATATTGACTTTAACGCCATTTGTCATGAAGGTATTAGGTAAAAAACTTTTCTGGCCATCTAAGAATGTAATGGGCCATAAGGAAAATAAGTTTTGGGGTAAAACATCCTCCTATGCTGTTAAGCACCCTATTATATCGACTGTCATCATTCTTTTGATACTCGGACCAATGGTGTATTTTCATCAGGAAAAGCTTAACTTTGATACGGTCGGAGAACTTGGAGATAAATACCCTTCTTCTAAAGCGATAAATTTGGTATCGAAGCACTTTGGAAAAGGCCAGGCTATGCCTGCGACTGTTGTCATCGAAACTGGTAAAGCACTTGATAATAATGACTCTCTTGCAGTCATTGATAATATAACTGAAAGATTGAAAAGTATTAAGGGTGTGAAGCAGGTTTCTTCCATCACACAACCTCAAGGTAAGCCAATTGATGATTTTTACGTCGACAGTCAAATGGGGGCTGTTACGGATGGCTTGTCACAAACGCAAGGTGGTGTGGATCAAATTCATGATGGATTGAAAGAAGCACAAGAAGGGTTCGGTTCAGCGGACTTTTCCAAAGTCAGTCAAATGGTTGACGGTACGGCAAAGCTTCAAGATGGTATGGCTGCCTTAACTGATGGATTGAAGCAAATCCAAACGGGTATAGACGATGGATCAAGTAATTCAAAGACGATCAATAACGGTATAGTTACCATTGAAACAAATATCTTTAAGATGAGCAGCGGTGTTGCCTTGTTAGCTGAAAATTATGGGAAGATGCAGACTGGATATGTAGAGATGGGTACCCACTATCAAGATGCAGCCCAGGCTCTACTTGGGGTGAAAAGTGCCTTATCACAAATGCAGTCCATGGTTACGGCTTTAGGGAGCAGTTATGAAGATTCTCAAAGTGATGAAAATTATTTAGCTTTGAAGCAAACAATCGAACAGTTAAACTCTTCATTAAGTCAAATCACACCTGAAGGAATCCAAGCCTTAAATGCTAATTATAATGCAGTAACTACCGGTTTTGGGACAGCAAATAAAAATCTTGGCGCCATGAGTAGCGGATTAGCACAAATGGCAGATGGGTTGAAAAAGCTTGAATCTGGACTTGGTCAGGCATCCTCAGGAATTGGCACCATCGTAACCAATATGAACAGTGTCACGAATGGATTGGGCCAGATGAAGTCAGGTCAGCAGCAGCTGGCAGACGGCCTCAACGGTTTCAGTATCTTTGGCGAAAAGCTGTCAGATGTCAACAACGGTTTACAGCAAATCTCTGATGGACTGGGACAAACGAATGGTTACTTAACGCAGCTGAATACGAATAAAACTTTCTTTATTCCAAAGGAAGCGTTGACTAATAAGGACTTTAAAAGATCGTTTGACACATTCATGTCTGAAGATAGAAAAATCACCAAATTCATGGTAGTTCTGAATGATGATCCATATTCAGAGAGTGCATTAAAAACCGTAGACAAAATCAATCAAACGGTTACAGATGGACTTAAAGGCACCGCTCTATCTGATGCAAAGAGTGGAACATCCGGACCCAGTGCGACAACAAACGATATGAATAATGTATTGACCAGAGATCTAAATAAAACAACGACAATCGTCATTATCGGAGTATTGCTTGTACTGTTTTTTGTTATACGATCTTTCTGGACACCGGTTTTCATCACCGCATCCCTTGTTGGGGCATACTATGCGGCGATGTTCCTTATAAATTATATTTTCATAGATTTGAAGGGGCTTGAAGGTATTTCTTCCTTCGTACCATTCTTCTCCTTTATCATCATTGTCGCTTTGGGAGTAGACTATAGTATATTTTTAATGATGCGGTTTAAGGAATATCCACATATGCCGGCTAAAGAGGCAATCGTATTGGCTTCAAAGCAAATAGGCGGTGTGATTATAGCAGCAGTAATTATTCTTGGCGGCACCTTTGCCACACTGATGCCTTCGGGTATCATCCTTTTATCAGAACTGGCCATAGCTGTTATTGCCGGTCTGGTCATCCTTTGCTTTATTCTGCTTCCAATCTTTGTTCCAGCCTTGATGGCTCTTCCGGAAGCTCTAGTAAATGTATTTTCTAGAAAGAAGGATACGGACGTAAGTTATGAGAAAAAAATAGTGTAAAACGCAAAAAGGCAGTCCCTCTTCAAAGGGGAAACTGCCTTTTTTAAAAAGAAAGTATATAATTCTGTCCCACCACAATCTTTGATAATTGTGGTGTTTTTTGGGAAGAGTGGGTGTAGTTTAGTAGTTGGCGAGTAAAATGGGGTTATTGACGAGTAAAGTGTGAAGTTTGACGAGTAAAATGGAAAATAGACGAGTAAATCATATTTTGACGAGTAAATAATCGAAAGTGACGAGAAAGAAAGTAAATCATATAGAAAAGGAAATTATTAAGGTACTTCAAGAGTTGAACAACACAGAATTTTATTGGTAGATACTTGAGCCAGGCTAAATGCCTGGCTTTTTATAGGATATAGAGATTCGAGAAGGTTTCTAATGTTCGTGGAAAGTGATTTTTTTGATGAACCGGTAACGAAGAAGAAGGGGGTTACATGCCCGAACCGGGTGAGAAGGAGAGCAACAGGTAACGGAGCAAAGTTTTACAAACGTGTCCATGAAGCAATTACGGCTTCCACTGATATTTTTCCAAATCAACCGTCCCACCTAGCCGAATTACCAGGCCTTCTGCTTCCAGTGACAGCAGCTACTCGTTATAGGCTTCGTCTTCTTGGAGAGCATCTGGTGGTTTGCATTGATGACGTGATGCCAGGGGAGGAGGTGCTTCTTGTCCTGTATTAAGTTAAAAAACATTGTTGATTTTTATACCCAGTTAATTGTAGAGGAAATCGACTGATAAATTTTTACAACGCTTTTTTATGGGGTGAAAATAGGATATAAGTAGCTATTTTTTACAAATGTTCACTATTTTTCCCTGAATTTTCAAAATTTTTTATTGTTGACGGAATTTATTACCACAAAATATCCTATAATAGAAAAGTGTCAAAGACTCTACTAAAGTAGAAAAGCAACCTAGAAATAGTTCATTCTTGTAAAAATAGGAGGCCATTATGGGAAGATTAGTTCATTTCGAAATTCATGTGAGTGACATGGAACGGGCAAAGAAGTTTTATGGAGAGGTATTCGGATGGTCATTTCAGGATTGGAGTGAGTATGCAGGCATGCCTTACTTTGGTGCTGTGACTGGCGATGAAAATGAACCTGGAATCAATGGTGCCTTGATGCAGCGTCAAAGTGCTCCACCGGAAACAAATCAAGCATTAAATGGGTATGCTTGTACAATGGGAGTAGAAAGTTACGATGTAACGGAAGCGAAAATTCTGGAGAATGGCGGAAAGGTCGCCATGCCTAAATATGCCCTGCCTGGAATGGCATGGCAAGGCTATTATATTGATACCGAAGGCAATATTTTCGGAATTCATCAACCTGATGCGAACGCAAAATAGAATGGTCGATAGGTGAATGAAAATATGAAAACACATGACACGGCAGGCATGCTTGAAAAAGTGCGCAGCATTTGTCTTGCACTTCCTGAATCTACTGAAATTATCGACGGTTTCGGTCACAATACTTTTAAAATCAATGGGAAATCCTTCGTGATATCAGGTGAAAGCGAGAAAGGTTTCAGCCTGTCGTTTAAATCAGACAGGGAAACACAGGAATTATTGCTGCAGAAAGAATGTTTTTTCAAAACCCCTTACATAGGACATCATGGCTGGGTGTCTATTCAAAATCCAGAGGGACAAGACTGGGATGAGTTGGCTGATCTCATTCAAGAAGCCTATTTGCGTGCAGCGCCGAAGCGCTTGGTTAAGAAATGGAATGAGTTACATACAAAGTGAAAAAAAGGTGGATATTCCGCCTTTTTTTCTATTTATATCTATATCTACAAAAAACTAAAAAGTCGCTATTAAATATAGCGGCTTATTTTTTATGGTGCTAAGAAATATTTATCATCAGATGTCGACAATTTTGTCAGATTATTCTACATAAAATTACAATTGTATTACATTACTGCCAATTGCATTGTTATTAGTCCATTTGGAGTATAAACTAGTAATATATTAGGAAATTGGAATTAATGATAGGTTACAAGAGGAGATAATGTAATGATAAAAAAATTCTTAAAATATACAGTTACAGCTACCATTCTTGCCGCTACAATCCAAGTAACACCTACTTTTGCGAGTCCGGAAACGTCAGTAATCCAGGGGCAAATTAATGCAACGGAAGACCAAATTGATAATTTTGAAACCAGAATTCAACAATTAGATGACCGAATCAGTCAATCAATGGAGAAAAGTGAAAAACTAAATAGTGAAATCAAGACGCAACAAGGAAAAATTGCACAAACAGAGGCTGAAATTGAAGAAGCTAAAGCGTCCCTTGAAGCACACAAAGAGGTCTATTCAGAACGACTTAAGAGTATTCAGTTAGAGGGAAAACAATCAATCGTTACATACGCAGAACTTTTGCTTTCATCTGAAAACCTTTCTGAATTTTTTACCCGTTTTTCTGCTATTTCAAACATCATGGAAAGTGATACATCTTTACTAAACGGCTTAAATGAAAAAGAGCAAGCATTAACAGAAGCAGAGAAAAAATTACACGAAGAGTACAATCAATTAAAAAATAGCCAAAATGAATTAGCATCTGAACAAAAAAAGGTCCAAGAAGATAAAGCAGAAATTCAAAAAGAATTAGCTACTGCGCAGAGTACATTACAAAATCAACATAATCAACTGGCTCAACAGCAGGCTCAAGAAGAGGCTCAAAGACAGGCACAGGAAGAGGCACGTCGCCAAGCTCAATTAGCTCAGCAACAGCTTACTCAAAGACATTCTGGAGGAACCAAAACTTCAAAATCTGCACCTTCTGTAGATTTATCTAATGAATCTACCTCTGCTACGGCAAGTAATGTTATTGCTATAGCGAAAAGATATATGGGTGTTCCTTACGTTTGGGGAGGAACAACGCCAAACGGATTTGATTGTTCAGGATTTACAAGCTATGTATTCCGTCAAGTTGGCATCAATCTTCCAAGGGTGTCACGTGACCAACAAAGGGTTGGAACAAGAATTTCTCCAAGTCAAGTACAACCTGGAGACCTAGTATTCAGAGGTTCACCTGCTTATCATGTGGGTATTTATATTGGAGGCGGACAATACATCCATGCACCACAAACAGGTGATGTGGTAAAGATCGCTACTTATAACCCTGCAAAATTCACAAGTGCTGCTAGAGTCCTACAACCTTAAATACAGAGAAAAAAATTAAGATGTAAACTAATATAGTTTATAATAATAGTGTCTGTTCCTTTTGAGGGACAGGCACTATTTTTTTACATAATAAGAATGTATAAAATTCGACTTCGAGAATTGTCCAGCTCCAGCGCCTAGCCCCTCGGGTCAAATAACCTTCGGCAATAAAAGTCAAAAGGCGGACTTTTATTGCCGAAGAACATTTGCCTGTCTGGGCTGAACAAGGCGCTTGCGCTTTTCTTAATTGATGTTAAAAAAGGTGATGAAATGATACACACATACTTAGATAAGACGATACATTTTGAAATTAAGTACAAAAATCGTTCCTCAATGGGGATCACGATTGATAGCTATGGGAATGTGGAAGTCCAGGCACCGAAAGGAACACCAGATGAAAAGGTAATCCAACTATTAGAGAAAAATTGGGACCCCATTCAGCAAAAATTAAAAGAAATGAAGGATCGGCTCCAAGGACCGCAGGAAAAGGTATATGATCATGGTGAGACCTTTCTTTACTTAGGAAATACCTTTCCCATACAGATTTTTCAAGACAGTACCATTGCCCAAGATTACGTAAGATTTGAGGAAGATAAATTACATATATATGTGAAGTACCCAGAAGATGAGAAAATAAAACATGCTTTAAAACGCTTCTATTATCAGCAATGTAAAGCAATAGTTGAAAAGAGCATCTCCTCATATCAAAGTTACTTTAAAACAAAACCACGTTCAATTCGAATCACAGATAGCCAAACTACATGGGGAACCTGTGATTCAAGACTTCAATTAACCTTTAATTGGAGACTGGCGATGGCGCCGCAAAGTGTGATTGATTATGTAGTTGTTCACGAAATGTGTCATATGGTGCATTTAAATCATGACCGCTCTTTTTGGAGGCTGGTTGGAAAAATCATGCCTGATTATAAGGAAAAAGAAAACTGGCTGGCATTATCAAACTGGAAAATGACGGTATAGCTGTACAAAAGGTATTTTATTAAAACGGTGTAAAAAAAATTGTGATCTGACATGGAAAAGGGTTATGTATTTAAGAGGATGAGCAATGAGAACCGATAACTTACATCAATATTAGTTTGTTTTTGAAGGAAAGGAACCACCAAACTTTGGTAGGTTCCTTTTCTTTTTCAAATAAAATTCTAAGATTACTAAGATAAACTGTTGTGGAATGGTGATTGAGATGTTACAGGAGGGATTCTTTATGAAAAAAACAGACAAAAAATGGATCATCCTTTGTTCCACGGCAGTTGCAGCTGTATACTCAGCTGGTTATTTAACAACGGAAAATCAAGTGAGCATTGAACAGCCTATTCATCAAGTGGCGAAAAACATACAAACAAATAATAAAGCAGTAAATGATGGTTCGGTTAGCAATGCTCAAAAAAATAAACTATATAAAGATGGTACGTTCACTGGTACAGGGATGAATAGACGGGGTTCTATTGATGTTATGGTAACCATTCAGAACGATAAGATTACGAATGTTGAAATAAGCGATTTTGCTATGCATTATTCGGAAAGCGACATTGTGGGCCTACCTGATGAAGTCCTGAAGAATCAGGGTGCAAGGGTGATAAATGTTTCAGGTGCAACGTATAGTACGGAAGCATTTGAGGATGCCGTTCAAGATGCCCTTAATCAAGCATTTAATACAGTGGGGTAAGTTATGAGAATAACAAAATTATATATGGATACCGTGGTCGATATACAGGTTGTTACTCGGAAAGAAGTAAAAGAGGTTGAAGAGAAAATAAATCGTGCATTTCTTGCTTTTCAACGAGTGGAAGAAGCGTGTAGCCGCTTTAGTCCTTCAAGTGAATTAATGAAAGCTTGTCAAGATGTCGGCAGGCCAGTTGAAATTAGCCCGTATCTGTTCGAACCGCTTTACTTTGCCCTTCAAATAGCTCAAATGACGAATGGGTTATTTGATCCTACTATAGGGAAGGTAATGGAGGAATACGGATTTAATCGTCATTATTTAACAGGCTCGATGATCAATAGTCCTTATGCTGAAACAGTTACTTATCAGGAAATTTTATTAAACCAAGCAACAAGGACCTTAACAATAATGAAACCTTTAGTCATAGATTTAGGTGCAGTAGCAAAAGGATTTGCGATTGATTTAGCTGCTCGTGAACTAATAGACTTTGAAGGGTTTGTCATCAACGCTGGCGGTGATATATTTGCTGGTGGACTAAATGAAATGGGGAGCCCGTGGGAAATTGGAATCCAGCATCCGTATCAAAGGGATCTTCTGGTTGAAACGATTAAACTTTCCAATGAAGCAATCTGTACATCTGGAAGTTATGAGCGAAAGAATCAAACGAATCCAAGTTTACATCACATAGTTAATCCAAACACTAAGTCTTCACCCAATCATTTGGTAAGCAGTAGCATTGTTGCTCCTTTTGCGATGATGGCTGATGCTTTTTCAACTGTAGCCTTTCTACTAGGTGAAGAGAAGGGGAAAGAGGTTATTGAAGAACTAAATCTTAAGGGGTTGCTGATCACACCTGAGTTAAAGATTATCAGGGCTGGGGGAATATAAATGAGAACAGTTAAATGGATGAAAACACCAAAAGGATATGTCACAATTAGTTTAATAACATATTTAATTATCGCATCAATTGGATACAAAACATTAAATGGGATTCGCAATGCTCTTATTGCCGTTGTTGCAGCATTTGTTATAGAGTTCTTCTATAGTAGGATAATCAATCGCAAAAGCAGCAAGGATGGAGTTGTTATTACTGGCTTAATTATTTCGTTGGTTTTGAGTATAACAACTTCATGGCCGTATGTGGTAGGAACAGCCGCTATCTCTATCTTGTCTAAACATCTTTTGGTATTCAAAAAGAAACCTATTTTTAACCCAGCAGCTATAGGACTATTTGTATCTGTTTTTATTTTTCATATAGGTCATAGCTGGTGGGGAGCGTTTGGGGACTTACCGTGGTGGCTAATGATGTTCCTTTTGATTGGAGGTTACATTGTTACTGATCGTGTGAATAAATTCCCTCAAGTGTTTGCCTTTTTGGGGACCTTTTTTGTATTGCTATTTTTTATGGGATATTTTCAAGTGGGTGATGCGGCAGATGCTCTTCGCCCACCCTTTATCAATGCCACTATATTTTTTGGACTTTTTATGCTTACTGATCCTCCTACTTCGCCTGCTAAATATAAGAATCAGATCTTGTTTGGTGTTATTTCAGCCGTTTCAGGTATTGTTGTTTATGGAATGTTTGGAGGCTTAACTTATTTATTTTTCGGCTTATTTATGGGGAATCTATATAATTATTGGAATAAACGATCAGTGATGAAGTCTGCTGAACTTAAGCAACAGCGCATGAAAAATTCACAGAGAGCTCTATATAAATGAAAATCTTCATTCATTAATTTGAGGCTAAAGGTTCGAGAATACTAAACTGAGTTAAAAGGAAGTTGGCGAATAAAAATGCGTGTGCTGGTCGTTGAGGATGATTTACCGTTAAGAAGAATCATTACTACCATACTAGAAGAAGAACAATACGAGGTCGATCAGGCGGAAGATGGGGAAGAAGGTTATCTTATGGCCTCATCCTATGAGTATGATTTACTCACACTTGATATTATGCTTCCAAAGATGGATGGTTTTACATTAATCAAAAAGTTAAAACGTGAAGGATGCCAAATCCCCACTTTATTCCTGACGGCAAAAGATCGGGTTGAGGATCGAGTGAAGGGGCTAGACTTTGGAGCGGACGATTATATTGTTAAACCCTTTGCTACTGAGGAATTTTTAGCAAGGATTAGGTCGTTACTTCGCAGGTCAGGGAAAATAGGAATTGAAGGGAAAATATCTTATGGTCCCATTCTTCTTGATACCAACCAACACGAAGGTTTTATAAAAGAAGAAAGTTTAAAGTTAACAATTAAAGAATATGAATTGCTCTATTATTTAATTCAAAATAAAGAACAAATTTTAACGAGAGACCAGATTTTTGAAAGAGTTTGGGGAATAGAATCAGAAACAACAGAAGCCATCGTGGATCTCTACATCCATTATTTGCGGAAAAAGTTAGCTCCTTTTGATTATGAAAAGCTAATTCGGACTATTCGTGGTGTTGGTTATATGGTAAGGGAGTAATCAGTCATGTTTACCAAAACAAAACGCCGGCTTGTTATTACTAACTCTCTAGTTTTCTTTATTCTCCAGAATTCCTTTGGAGCCATGATTTATTTATATACGTATTATAGTTTGTATCATCAAGTAGATAACAATCTTTTAGAAAAGAAAAATCATTTACTTCACGAGAGGGAAAGAATTGGGACGGAATTGAACCAAGAGCGTGAGGAAAATCATCGTCTTGTCTATTTATTATGGGAGAAAGGTCAAAAACTTAATAAAGTGATACCTTCAAACACTTTTACAAAGCAAGACACTGCAAGATTTGCTGAATTATTAAATAAAATAGAGCTGCAATCTACTTCCATTGGGGATAATTCTTATCGATTAATTACGATACCTATTTCAAAAAATAAAAACTATGTGCCTGTACAAAAAATTCAGGTGATCTATAACCTAAAACGCGAAAAAGAAATGTTATCCCATTTGCTTATGGTGATTGGTTTCGGGTCTATATTAAGTGTTTTTATTGCTATTTTTGCAGGAATCTACTTAGCTAATAAAGCTTTAATACCTATCAAACTGTCTTGGGAAAAGCAGCAGCAATTTGTTGCAGATGCTTCGCATGAATTACGTACCCCGCTTTCTGTTATGAAACTAAATCTTGAACGCTTATTTCGCCATCCAGACAATACGATTGAACAGGAAAGTGAGACTATTCATCAGGCAATACAAGAAATTAACTACTTATCCAAAATGTCTTCAGATTTACTCACATTAGCCCGATCTAATTCCAATCAGCTCCAGTTGATTCATGAAACCATTCAGTTAGATGAAATTATCCATCAAGTCACTAAAGGGTTTAATGCCTTAGCAATTTTAAAAGGGGTGAACCTAAAAGCTGATATTGCTCCTATTCAGATGATTGGAGATAAAGAGAGACTAAAACAACTGTTTGTTATTCTAATTGATAATGCCATTAAATACACAAAGGGAAATGGCTCTGTATCTATTAAAGGAAGTATTAAAAACTCACGTGCAGTAATCGAAATAGTGGATACTGGGATTGGGATATCGAAGGAAGATTTGCCTCATATTTTTAACCGATACTATCGTGGTGATAAATCACGGAGCCGTCATTTAGAGGGATCAGGCTTAGGGCTCTCGATAGCAGAATGGATTGTTCAATCTCATTCGGGGAAAATTAGGGTTAAAAGCAATATAGGGGAAGGGACACATGTTTTTGTCACATTGCCACTAAGTAAATAATCGGTTTTAGGAAATTGAAAAAATGCTTCCCCCAAGCCACAATGTGCAAGGATGGGTATAATAAAATGACAAAGGTATTATGTATTAGAAAGACAGAAGAAATAAAGGAGACCCAATGACAAAAGAAATAAAAGACCCAGGCTGGAACTTCGACAATAGTTATACTAAACTGCCGGAAGCATTTTATAAAAGCACCAATCCGACACCCGTAGACTCACCGCAGTTGGTCATTCTAAACGGCGCACTAGCAAAATCTCTAGGGGTGAATGTCCAGGCATTACAAGGGGAGGAGGGTATTGCCGTTTTTGCAGGCAATAAGATTCCCGAAGGCGGTTCACCTCTTGCACAAGCCTATGCAGGACATCAATTTGGTCATTTTACCATGCTAGGTGATGGGCGGGCTGTACTGCTAGGTGAACAGATTACTCCACAAAATGGACGAGTGGATATTCAGCTCAAGGGGCCTGGAAGAACGCCATTTTCTCGAGGCGGTGATGGTCGAGCCGCGCTCGGACCAATGCTACGAGAATATATCATTAGCGAAGCCATGCATGCGCTTGGTATTCCGACAACCCGCAGTCTCGCTGTCGTAACAACAGGGGAACCAGTATACCGTGAAACAGCTCTGCCAGGTGCCATACTAACCCGTGTAGCTGCCAGCCATATTCGTGTCGGTACGTTTCAATATGCAGCAAGATTTGGTACTGTGGAGGATTTACGAGCTTTAGCCGACTATACTATTAGCCGTCATTATCCTGATATTAAAGATGATGAGAATAAGTATCTTTCATTTTTAAAGGAAGTGATTAAGCGTCAGGCTGCACTTATTGCAAAATGGCAGCTGGTAGGCTTTATTCATGGGGTAATGAACACCGATAACATGGCCATTAGCGGCGAAACGATTGATTATGGTCCATGCGCTTTTATGGATGAATATAGTCCGGCTACCGTATTCAGTTCCATTGATCGGGAAGGAAGATACGCTTATGGCAATCAACCGTATATTGCTGTATGGAATCTGGCACGATTGGCTGAGTCGCTATTGGCGCTTATAAATGAAAACCAAGATGAGGCTGTGAGGCTCGCTGAAGAAGCTCTTTCAGGTTATGGTGCATTGTTCGAAGAAAGATGGCTTGAAGGAATGAGAACAAAGCTAGGTATCTTCAATGAAGAGGAACAAGATGAGTCACTAGTGAAAGAACTACTTCAGTTGATGGAAAAGCACCGGGCAGACTACACCAACACCTTCCTTTCATTAACCTTTGGTACACTGAAGGATGCAGCACTGTTTGTGGATCCGGAATTTGCTCAATGGCATGAGAAGTGGCAGGCGAGATTAGGCAGGCAGCAGGAATCGAAAGAATCATCACATGAGTTAATGCGAATAAGCAATCCATCGGTCATTCCTCGAAATCACCGGGTAGAAGAGGCTTTAGAAGCTGCGGTGGAACAGGGGGATTTCA
This sequence comes from Neobacillus sp. PS2-9, assembly GCF_030915525.1. NCBI lineage: Bacteria > Bacillati > Bacillota > Bacilli > Caryophanales > Bacillaceae > Neobacillus > Neobacillus sp. PS2-9. The sequence goes on along the minus strand of NZ_CP133269.1, from coordinate 4,239,366 downwards.
GTGTATTGGATAGGCTTCTCCAAGTGCTATCAAAACCCTACGCTCATTCTCCTGAGCAGGAAGAATACTGCACTCTGCCTGTACCGTCAGGTCGTTCGTATCAAACGTTTTGCGGCACCTGATAGCAGTCATATTTTGTTTGTTAATAAAGTACAAAAAATGCTACTTCGCGAGTTCAGAAGTAGCATTTTTTATGTCTTATACTCCATTTTATTGAAGTTTAGCAGAAAGGGATTTTAAAAAGCTGATACCCGATAATTTAAGTGTGAGTTTTTCCTTGTTACAGATAATTTTATGTACATAGATGGATAGATAATCGACCTTTAATTCCGTAAACTGATCAGTTGTTTTGGGCTTTCCTGGAACTGCCACTACTTCCTGAACAACAGGAGCACAACAAGTTTTTGTTTCTAGAATTTTTACAGTTAGTTGATTTTCTTTTGCTTCTATCCATTTTTTTGATTCATTATCTATTTCAACATACATACAATAATCCTCCCCAGGAACAGTATATTTTTATTATACTTGTAAACCGAACACATTGTACAAGTTCTGCATATAATGTCAAAAAAAGGAGTTAATGGCATGACAATTCTTTCTTTTATTCTTACTGTTATTGTTGCGATGGTAATTGGTGTTGTGGGAAGCAAGTTATCACCTTTCGATATGCCGGGGGGATGGGCTGGAGCTATTGTTGCAGGTTTCGTGGGAGCATGGGTTGGTCCATATTTATTAGGTGCATGGGGACCTATGATTCTTGGTTTCTCGTTAGTCCCATCGATAATAGGGGCTATAATTGTAGTTATTGTAGCTGGTATTATTGCTAAACTATTTGATTAACTTATTGCGATAAGCCTATATCTAAGAAAATAGGGTTCCCTTCTATGGGTAACCCTATTTTTTATTTCCCTTTTATGTACTTGATAGTAAATTTTACTTCAATAGAGCTAATGACAGACTGAATCATTCCACAATTTTTAATGACTAAGTCAGCAATTTTTTCTGCAAGCTGAGGGCTAAGTGGCTCATCGGATTGAACGTAGGCAGTAAAGGAAAGCTGTTCAATTCGATTCGCATGATCTGTAGAAATTCTTCGTGACTCTTAAGTGGTCCATCATGAAGGGGAATTTCATAATGGATTATCACATGTTATTCAGTTTGTGGGGCAGAAACTGTGAAAAAAGTTTGACAGGATATTGTGTTACATACTTCATGAGTAACGTTTTGGATAGTTTTATATGGAAAATAAAGGTATAATTAAATTGAGGACTTTGTTAATTATGTAACTAACGTATTCAAGAAACGGTAGAGGTTAGGAGAGGGGGAATAAAGGATGGAATCTGTACTTGAAAAAAAAGTAGAGGTCTTTTTTTCCAATCAAGAATATCTCATTTCATTGTTTAAGTCTGTCAAAGAAATGATCCATTCAATCGCTCCAGAAACCATTGAAGTGAATAAATCCCAAATCTCATTCGGAACCAAAACTAAATTTGCTTGGGTATGGCAGCACAAGCCGTGGCTCAATAATCGACCAGAAAATGCGATTGTTCTAACCTTTTGCGTGGGCCGATATATTGAACACGACCAAATTGTTGAAGCAATAGAACCATTTCCAGGCCGCTGGATTCACCATGTCATGATTCGGAATGAGTCCGAGTTAACTAGCGAAGTGAATAAGTGGCTAGAAGAAGCCTATCATTTTTCGAAAACTAGGTAGAATTAGACTACGGGAAAGTTTCAGCACGATGGATATCTGGGTATGGAATAGAGAAGGATAATGGTAAAAAAGGAGGTCTTCTCATGGTTCAAAACTCAGATAACCGAAAGAATAAGGAAGAGAAGGACAAATTAGAACAGGTTCTTGAACATTCCATTGAGGTGGAAGAAGATTTGATGAGGACGTATCTTATTACAGCAGAGCGGATTCACGATGATGATGAACTAAAGGAGCGCCTCGAGAACTTTGCTGAAGGAAATGCCAAAAGGACAAAACAATTAATAGATGAATTAAATGAAACAAAAGAAACATAGAAAGAAACCCGCCGAGTAGTGACGTTTTTTAGTCTTCTGCGGGTTTTGTTTTTTTGATGTTCTCTTTCATTCTGTTATATGTTTCATGGGCAAAATCCTTAAATGGTGTGGGTGGAAGAGGTTCGAAATGATCCACTGCCTGTTTTGCGGCATGATGGGCTTCATCATTATGGCCTAATTCAAACAGGCAGAGGGCCTTGTAGCAATCCTTTACATATAGAAGTGATAAATCAAAAGGATGATGCACCCAAGAAGGAATGGTCATTTTTTCAAGAAACGGTATAGCTTCTAGAAACCGGCTAAGGCTATATAGGGCCTTTCCCTTTTCAAGAAGAAACCATACTTCATAAAAATCCGTTGTTTTTGGATTGGACAAGTAGTGGTCAATTATTTCAAGCGAATTATTATAGTCCTGTTTTTCCATTAGAGACATGACCCTGAACAAATCATAGAAAAGGATGGAGGGTGCATGATCTGCAAAGTCCCCATATTGTTTTAATTTCTTAAGATAATGCATCTTATTTTCTTCATCTTGAGTCATCATCGCATGGGCCACGGCAAGCCTGTACAAATCATCAATTCGATAAAAAATCCGATGCTCTTTTGAGAACTGAATGGCCTTTTCCATCACCTGCTTAGCGGCTGCAGAATCGCCAACTGCAAAGTAAAGAATGGCTTCTTGATAATCAAGGTCAGCACGAGTAATTGGGTCAACATACGCATGCGTTGCTTCGATTGCAGCACGTTCAGCTAAGAAAATCGTTAATGATTCGGTATACTCGTGTTTAACAAATTTCTCCGTCGAGTACAAAATCCCAATCCCTGCTCGTTTAGCAGTTAGATTCATCTCATCATACATTTTCGCTGCACGATTACAATAGATCTGCCAGTCATCTAGTTGTTCATGATAAAGGCAGCGGCCATAAAGGTCTAATAATCGAGCAGCTTCATACCCACCATTTAATTTATCCATATAAGGATCGAGCGAGCTAATAAGCTGTTTATATTTGTCGGGACATTGTTCAACCTGGGAATTGTATAATTTCTCTGCAGTTTCTAAAAGTCCTCGTAGCTCGTGTCCGCTGATTTCTTCTAACAGCTCAGTTACCTCCACACCTAAACGCTTAGCAATATATGTCAGACTTTCCATGGAAGGTTTAGCTTTGTTGTTCTCAATAAGGCTAAGCATTCCTTTGGTTAGTTCTTCCCCCGCCAGTCCTTCAAGTGTCATTTTTTTCATTTTCCGAATTTCGCGGATCCGTTCTCCTAACATGTATAAAACACACCCTATTTAGTTGGTAGTTTAATTATATTAAACTTTTTCTTGAAATGGAAGTATTTGGTGTGATATGATTTGTTTAATTAAATTAAACTTTTTTTGGAGTGTGAATCGTGTGAATGATGGCTTAAAGCTAAAAAAAGCAACCTATCATCTATGGACCTTCACAATAAGTAAACTTATTTCCTCCTTTGGTGCACAAGTATATTCTTTTGCTATAAGTTTTTATATTTTACAAGCAACTGGTTCGGCCACGAGTTTTGCTGCTAATCTTATCTGCAATATATTACCACGTACCCTCGCTGCCCCGTTCGCTGGATACCTTGCTGACCAATATTCAAGAAAAATAATTGTAGTTATATCACAAGTTGCAACAACCATTGCAGTTGGGGGATTACTGTTGGTTAGTTTCATCACCGACCTATCGTTAACGGCAATCTATATTACCTCCTGTATTTTATCCATCACTTCCATGTTTTCCGGGGTGACCTTTACTTCCTCCATATCTGGTCTTGTGGATGAAGCGAGAGTTCAAAGAGCAATGTCTTTAAACCAAATGTCCATTTCCTTTGCAGCCATTGCCAGCCCGGCAGTAGGCGGACTATTGTATGGTGCTGTATCGATGCAGACTTTTCTCATTATGTATATGATTGCTTCGTGTATTGCCGTTATACTTGAATCGACAATGGATTTTAAGCTGTTCGCTAACCGAAAGGAAAAGGAAATCCCGGGGCAGAAGGAATCCATGTGGGTGAGTATTAAGGCAGGAATTAGCTATTTAAAACTTCAGCCAATTTTGGTTACGATTGTCTGGATTTCTTTAATGATCAACTTCCTTTTTGGAGCATTTGAGGTGGGCTATTCGTTCATTCTTATTGAAAAAATGAAAATGGTTTCCCAGCGTTTTGGATTTACCCAAGGAGCATTTGCCGTTGGTATGCTGCTTCTATCCATTTATTTTTCTTTTAGAAAAGAAGTAAGGTACCCGCTGCTTGTTTCAAAGTGGGCCATTGTTGGTATGGGGGGTGTGATGGCGGCAGTTTCCTTTCCGTTATTAGTGGGCCTTTCGTCAACTTCCGTTTTTGGTTTTTACCTGGTCATCATGTTCTTCCTTGGAGCATTAATCATTATCGTCAATACACCGCTGCAGGTGATGCTGCAGAAAAAAATTGAAGATGATTTTAAAGGTCGTGTATTTTCTCTGCTTGAAACGATGGCGATGGCATTAATGCCATTAGGAATGGTATTGTACGGCTTTCTTTATGATATCTTTCCTGCACAATGGATCTTGCTTCTATCTGCTTTGTTATTCATTGGTGTGGTTTTGGTGCTTGCAAGACCATCTGTTATTAGGAAGGCACATCCGGAGATTGTTGAAACCAACTCCGAAAAGGGTCGAAAAGTTCCAACGACTGTCAGGATGTAATTGTACGGAATTTGTAATGATTCATCCTTCCGTTTAAAGAATCGTATGATATGGTGAAGGTAAGAAGTTTGCTTTAGTAAATCTAGAAAAGGGAGGTTTACTAACATGAAGGCAAGATTAATCGAGCCGAATAATGGTCCAGTTATTCAAAAGGAAAAAGAGATTGTTAAGGAGATGATTGAGCTTTATTGTAGAAAAAAGCATCATCGGGAGGCTTTATGTAAGGACTGTCAGGAACTAAAAAACTATGCCATGTTAAGACTCTCATTCTGCCGCTTTGGTGAAGATAAAACCGCCTGTTCTAACTGTAAAATACACTGTTATAAGTTAAGATACCGCGAAAAAATGAAGGCAGTCATGCGGTACTCGGGTAAGTGGATGATGCTTTACCATCCTATATATTCTGTGAAGCATCTATTGAATAAATAAAAAAGCGGCTGAGTGATCAGCCGCTTTCATTATTATTTAACGCCTTTCATGTACCCCTGAATTTTTGGAGATAACACTAAAAGGATGATACCAAGTAGGATAGATGCTCCACCGATGATTCCGAAGTAAGCCATTTCAGTATCTTCAGAGTAGAATTTAACCACTTGTGCATTGAGTGCTTGTGCAGCTGCACTAGATAAGAACCATAAGCTCATTGTTTGTGCAGAGAAAGCAGCAGGAGCTAGTTTAGTTGTAGCAGATAGTCCTACTGGTGAAAGCAATAATTCACCGATTACACAGATTAAATAACTAAGAACAAGCCATAATGGGTTTACTAAAGAATCTGTACCGCCAAGGTATGATGGTAATAGAATCACTAGGAACGAAACCCCAGAGAAAAGTAATGATAATGAGAATTTTTGCGGAATTGTTGGTTGACGGTCTCCCATTTTAACCCAAATCCAAGCAAATAAAGGTGCTAAAGTGATAATAAATAATGGGTTTAATGATTGGAACCATGCTGGTTTAATATCAATTCCTGCAAAATGTAATTGTGTACGTGTATCAGCATAGCTTGCAAGGATCGTAGAACCCTGCTCTTGAATTGCCCAGAACATTACAGATGCAATGAACAATGGAATATATGCAATAACTCGTGAACGTTCTACAGCCGTTGTTTTCGGGCTACGATACATAACAATGAAATACATTGTTGGAATTAACACACCAAGAATAGTAACTAAATTGATAAATCCTGCAAATGTTAGGATGCCTTTAGGAATTAAAATAGCAAAAATAACTGCAAGAACAACGACACCTAAACCAATATAAGTAAAAACTTTTTTCTTTTCAGATGGTGACAATGGATTTGAAACCATTGTTCCAGCAAGGCCGAGATTTTTTTTCTTAGTAACAGTAAACATGATAAGTCCAAAGAACATACCAACTGCAGCAATACTAAAACCTAAGTGGAAGTTGCCAACAGAACCGACGATTAATGGGGATAAGAAAGCACCCGCGTTGATACCCATGTAGAAAATGGTGAATCCTGCGTCACGACGTTGGTCTTTCTCACTGTACAATTCACCAACAACAGTTGAAACGTTTGGTTTTAATAATCCGGTACCAAGTACGATTAATACCATGGATACAAAGAACATGGAGACACTGCCAGGAATAGCAAGTGCAATATGACCAAACATGATTAATATTCCACCGTAGAATACTGCTTTTGAAGTACCAAATATGCGGTCAGCTAGCCATCCGCCAATAACACCAGACATGTAAACTAGTGATCCATAAATGGACATGATAGAAAGTGCGAGTGTTTTATCAATGCCCAATCCACCTTTGGAAACTGAATAATACATATAGAAAACAAGGATGGCCCTCATTCCATAGTAAGAGAAACGCTCCCAAAACTCCGTGAAGAAAAGGGTGAATAGACCTTTAGGATGTCCAACGAATCCAGTCTGAGGTACACTATCCACAATTTTCTGCCTATTTAAGTTTGACATGTTTTTACCTCCTTTATTATTATTTTATAATACTTTTTAGGGTTTTGAATTGTCAAAAACTTTTTTTGGAAATTAGAATGTATACGTTTTAAAAAGCTTGATAATACTGAATTACTGCAATTTTTAAGAATAAAAGAAAGTTTTTTTGAAATAGTATATAAATTTTGATTAGATATACTTTTCTAACTAATAGTTTCGCAGTAGCGTCCGATTTAGGAGGAAGTTGGTAATTCGTAAGGCTGGATAACAAAAAAAAGCCCCGGTTTAAAAACCGAGGATAATAAATGAAATCAATTTAATTTAGCAGTGTATTTCTTATAGAAGAATCTATACTTTTTTGGTTTTCAAATTTTAACCATTTTTCGTCAATAACGACATATTTGCACGAACTGCTGTGTAAATAACTATAAATAATTTGCGCTTCATCGATTTCGTCTTTAGTAATTTCAATGGATGAATGATTTGAAAGACTCTTAAAATACGTAAAAATATTCGCTTTAATCTTCTCAACCAACTGCTCTGAATTCTCTTCCTCTATTTGATATTTTTCTCTAAAAATAACATTATTTCCTTTGATCAGAAAGAGTTTTAAGGCGGCATCTTCTATATTTTCAATGAGAGCGATATTTTTATTCGCTTCTGTAAATTCAATCACTTTTTCTTTATAGATGAGTGATTGAATCGCATCTAGTGTATCTCGGTATTTTGCTGCTGTTTCAAAATCAAAATTGTTTGAGGCATCTATCATTTTTTGCTTCAATTTTTGAAGGACTTCGGTATTCGTCCCGTGAAGAAAATCCACCATTTTTTTCAACCGTTCATTATATTGTTTACGTGAATCTTCATTAAAACATATACCGATACAAAGACCTAAGGAGTAGTTCAAGCAGGGCGTGCCCTTGTTTGGATTGCAACAGTCTATTTTTAGAAATTCTTTCATTCCTTGGAGTGCTTTTTCAACTACATGTTTACTTGGATAGGGACCGAAATAAAGGCTGCCATCCTTCTCAATTGTGTTTGATAAATCAATAGTCCAATGGGTGTTTCTTTTGTGAAACCGAATATAAGTGTAGGAAGTGGGATTTTTCATTTTTTTATTAAATATGGGCTTGATTTCTTTAATCAGTTTACATTCCAAAATAAATGCTTCGAATTCAGTATCGGTCAGGATCAAATGAAAATCATTGATGTTAGCCTTCAACTTCTTTATTTTCTGAGAGTGTGCCTTATTGTTTTGAAAGTATGATCTTACTCGATTCTTAAGGTTTTTGGCTTTCCCCACATAAATGACCCTATCAGAGGAATCCTTCATTAGATAAACCCCAGGGGAGGAGGGGAGATCCTTTACCTTTTTTTTAAGCACCACAGGAATCGCCTCTTTGAAAGACTTTTCTCTCATTCTACCATACAAATAAGTGGGGATCAGTAACCAGTCGGGCGACTAGTATCCGTGAAAGAACAAAAAAGGGTGTCATAGTTAATGCGGATATCGTTTATAGAGAATGATCAGCAGGGCAAGCATCACAATATCTAACCGTGCATGAAATGCAAATGTTAAAAAGCCAGTGTGCAAGAGTGGAAATTTAGTTAATAATAGTGCAGCAATCATGATTGCTATTAAGGGGATTACGGCATGGTTAACTGCCTTATTTACCAATAGTAATACTCCGCACCCAATCTCAAGTAGGATAACGACTTTTAACAGGATGTGTGAATATGGTAAACCTAAGTTAAGAAACCCATTGGCTAGTTCAGTGTTAACTAATTTCATAACTCCTGAGATTATAAATACATATGCAACAGAATAGCGGATTAGCTTCATCGTTGATAAAGAAGTGTTCATGTCCATCCTCCTTTACTAAAACTGTATGATTAAAGGAGGACAAACATCACAAAAGAATCAGATAAGTCGCGAAAAAAGGTCCCTTTGAGGGTAACAGGTTCAGATACCTGTCACATTTTATAAAGATGCATTTAAAAATGTCCTTATATTTGTTATACATTTTGTCCTGCAAAATGCAGGGCTTTTTGTTTTGGAAGAACATTACAAAGTGCCATTTAGGCCAAAGATCAGTTAAAACTGAATGTTGATTTCACTGTGTTTGAAAAATAAACGGATAAATTCCGCTTAAATTGGGAAATACACATATTTCCTTAAAAATAAGGGGAGATTTTCCGCTTATATTATCTAAATCTCATAATTTTGTCTTATTTTGAGCATTTAACCGGAATATTTCCGCTTATTTCTGCTCCTTAAGCTTTCTCTTTAGTCATTAGCCGGAAATTCTCCGCCTATGAATTCTCATACCTACGCTATAATGAATAATAAATAACAACAGAGCCAAGGCCATAGAAAACGTGAATTTGCAAAAAAATAACACCGCATTTTGCAGTCCAATTTGCAAGGTTACAGAAATCTCTGTAACCTTGCAAATTGGACTAGTTTCACGCCTATTTTAATAATTTTTCGCGTTATATCAATAAAAAATGACCATCAAATTCACATACAAATTGATGGTCGCTTTTATATACATTTTGGATTTTTGTGACAGGTAACGGAACCCGTTACTTTGTGGGACCTTTTTTTGTGGGGAATTAATCTACTATTGAAATTACCGGTGGTTTATCCAAGAATCTCATCAGATTTAATACGTCACCTTGAACTTCCTTTCCTTCAGGGGATGCTAATGCTTGACTTAATTCTACGGGATTATCAAAATGTAGCTCAGCAAAAAGGTATAAAGGTTCTGTCGTGTTTTGAAATTGTAAGACACGATGAACTTCAGCACCTTTAAGATGTGGAAGTTTCTGTACTAGTGGAATATGTACATTGTAATAATATTGTTCAAATCCTTCCTGATCCTTAGGTTGATTATAAATAACGTAAAGTTTAGCCATCTAATCGCTCCTTTTATTATGGGGATTTTTACCTAACTCTATTATAAAAGGAGAAAAGAACTATTATTATCAAAACTAGTCGACAACTTTTTTGGTGTAACATTCCCTAGTCAGTGTGTGCCCGAAGTGGTAGATGAAAAGGGAAGAGGGTAACGTAGAAGCGGTCTATGTTACCGAAGCGGTAGGTGAAAAAGGGAATGGGTAACGTAGAAGCCGTCTATGTTACCGAAGCGGTCTATGTTACCGAAGCGGTAGATGAAAAAGGGAACGGGTAACGTAGAAGCCGTCTATGTTACCGAAGCGGTAGATGAAAAAGGGAATGGGTGACGTAGAAGCTTCTATGTTACCGAAGCGGTAGATGAAAAAGGGAATGGGTGACGTAGAAGAGGTCTATGTTACCGAAGCGGTTGATGAAACGAAGAATGGGTAACGTAGAAGAGGTCTATGTTACCGAAGTGGTAGATGAAAAGGGAATGGGTAACGTAGAAGCGGTCTATGTTACCGAAGCGGTAGATGAAAAGGGAATGGGTAACGTAGAAGCGGTCTATGTTACCGAAGTGGTAGATGAAACGAAGAACGGGTAACGTAGAAGCGGTCTATGTTACCGAAGTGGTAGATGAAACGAAGAACGGGTAACGTAGAAGCGGTCTATGTGCCTGAAGTGGTAGATGAAAAGGGAAGAGGGTAACATAGAGGCCGTCTAAGTGCCCGAGATGATACAGGTAAAGAGGAACGGGTAGCATAGTGGAGCTTGATTAGTGTAGAACCCATACAAAAAAATAGGCAAACTAGTGATTGACATTAACGCAGCGTAAAGGTGTATCGTTTAGTTATAGGAGGTGAACGAATGGAGTATACAGTGCAAAAGCTGGCACAATTGGCGGGTGTCAGCACCAGAACCCTTCGGTACTATGATGAAATTGGAATTCTTAAGCCGGCAAGAATAAATTCATCAGGTTATCGAATTTACGGCCAAGCAGAAGTGGACCGCCTGCAGCAAATCATGTTTTATCGAGAACTAGACATCAACTTAGAAAGCATAAAGGATATCATAACTGCCCCTGATTTTGATGGTGCCGCTGTACTTAGAGAACATCGTAAAAAACTCCTTGAGAGAAAAGAACAATTAGATCGCTTAATTGCCAATGTAGATAAAACAATTGCATTAACAGAAGGGAGAAGAATAGAGATGTCTAATAAAGAAAAATTCGAAGGCTTTAAGAAAAAAATGATCGACGACAACGAGAAAAAGTACGGAAAGGAAATCCGTTCAAAGTACGGAAATGACACGGTTGACCAATCCAATGCGAAACTTCAGAACATGACGGAAGAACAATATGACCATGCTACAAAGTTAGCAGAAGAAGTGACAATAACCTTAGCAGAGGCGTTCAAAACAGGAGATCCCGCAGGTGAACTCGCACAAAAAGCGGCCGACCTTCACAAGCAGTGGTTAGGTTATTATTGGAATAAATATAGCAAGGAGGCGCATGCCGGCCTCGCCCAAATGTACGTAGATGATGAGCGATTTACCGCATATTATGATAAAGAACAGCCTGGTACGGCAGAATTTTTAAGAGATGCCATTCACATCTACACAGGTTTGAAAAAATAAGATAACTAAGACCCTGATACTAGGCTAGCCGCCAGTACAGGGTTTTTTTATGGGAATGTTGAGAATGTTATTTCGTAAAAATGTCATTGTCCTTAGCGAGTGGGAACGTTTATAATTAAATTGAATTTTTAGAATAATTTAACAAAAAGGAGTGAATTAACTATGAACATCGCTTCTCAAGGCACTGAGAAAAGAGGAGAAAATACCTATACATTTGATGCATTTGTTGAAAAGCGCGACAACCTGGATTGGTATCAAGATGAGCCATTTTTACAAAAAGCAGTGAAACATTTTACTGGGAGTCGGTATGAACAAATTCATAAAAAAATTACGGAATTTTCACCTACAGTATCTAATGAATGGAATCGTCTAGCTGAACGAACGGCTAGACCAGAGGTACGTCCATATATGCTCCACTTTGATGCATTTAACCATCGAATTGACCGGGTTGTCCGTCCGATGGAAGTTCACAAACTTGAACAAGGTGTTTTCGGTGAAGGGTTATTTTCTAGTCAAATGGAGCCGTGGGAGAGCTTTGTGAAGAGAATGTTAATTCACCAATTAGGAGAGGCAGGAGTAACTTGTCCAATGACCTGTACGCATGGACTCATTGCCCTCCTTGATCAATTTCCAAATGAAGAATATCCCGAACTTCAAGATATATTACAGCATTCAAAAGAAGGAATAAGTGGAGAGTTTGCTATTGGGGCACAATTTATGTCAGAGATTCAAGGTGGTTCTGACTTACCAGCTAATCTTCTTGAGGCGGTTCCGGAGGGAAAGAATTTCCGCTTATATGGAAATAAATTCTTCTGTTCGGTAGCCCATGCTGATTATTCTGTGGTAACAGCAAAAGTAACGGGTACTAATAAAGTTTCGACCTTTATTGTCCCGTCCTGGCTACCGGGGGACAAAGAAAAGGAGAAGAGAAATGGCTATCAAATTAATCGAATAAAATGGAAAATGGGAACGTCTGAAGTACCAACAGGTGAAATTCAATACAATGGTGCACTGGCCTATCCAATCGGTCCTTTAGATAAAGGAGTGGCAGTGGCGGTAGGAATCGTACTTACCCTGTCCCGTTTGGAAATCGGGATTGCCTGTGCTGGGTTTATGCTTCGTGCTTCTAGAGAAGCAAAGTTATATAGTGATTTTAGAACGGTTTTTGGAAAAAAAGTGAAAGATTATCCGCTGGCTGCGAGCAAATTAAAACGGATTGAAAATGCTGCCGAGCGTACCACAGCGGGGGCATTTAAAGTATATGATTTGTTCTTGAAGCTAGAGCAGCCACTGAACCCAGGAATAAAATCGAACCATCCGTTGGAAGTCCAAAAACAGTTATTCAATCTACGGGAACTGATTTTATTGCAAAAAATGTGTGTGACTAATGAAGGAGCCGAAGTATTACGAGAGGCCATTTCCGTTTTCGCTGGGCATGGAGTAATGGAGGAGTTCTCCTCGCTACCACGCATTTTCCGAGATGTAGTAGTCAATGAGCAATGGGAAGGTCCGCGTAATTTATTGTTAACACAAGTATACCGTGATCTTCAGAGAGTATCAGAGTGGTATGCTCCCGCTGAATTTGTGGAAAGTGTATTGGAAGGGGCATCTATAGAAACGATTAAACAGTTCACGGAACAATTAGAAGATTTACTGCAAAGGCCTGTGTTAGGAGAGGTAAGCGAAGCGTCAATCGAAGCAGCTGAAGAATGGGATTCATATTGTGATTCCCTCTTCAAAACCTATCAAAGAATAGCATTAACAGAACTGAATTAATAGTTTTTGGTGCCTGACCCCCGGTGCGTTAATACGTTAGCGTGCCGCGGTGTTAGGCACTTTTTTAAATTTTTTTTACTTAATTGACAAATTTCGATGGTAACTCTAAAGTAATATATGTCATAATAATTTTAATATTTTATAAATTTTAATATTTCAGAAGAATGTTTAGATTTACGAAATAAATAGTTAAAGTAGGTGTAAATGTGGACAAAGATCCTATTCTTCGCATAAAGGATTTAAAGGTGTCTTTTCAATCAGGGAAGAAGCTTGTCCCAGCTGTGGATGGTATTAGTTTTGATTTAAGGGACGGAGAAATCCTTGGAATCGTAGGGGAATCAGGAAGTGGGAAAAGTGTAACGTCCTTAGCTACGATGGGCCTAATTCCTTCTCCTCCAGGAAAGATCGAGAATGGAGAAATCATTTTTGAAGGAAGAGATCTGAAAAACATTTCGGAAAAAGAGTGGCGGAAGATCCGCGGAAATCAAATATCAATGATTTTCCAAGAACCCATGACCTCATTAAATCCCTTATTTACAATAGGGAATCAACTAATGGAAGCCATCAAATTACATACTGACCTAACAAAGGTCCAAATTAAGCAGCGTTGTATCGAACTACTAAAATTAGTCGGAATCCCACGGGCAGAAGGAATTCTTAAAGAATATCCACACCAGTTATCAGGAGGAATGAGGCAAAGGGTTATGATTGCCATGGCTATGGCCTGTAATCCAAAGGTGCTCATTGCGGACGAGCCCACCACTGCTCTTGATGTAACTATTCAAGCGCAGATTCTCGCATTAATGAAGGATTTAAACCAAAAGACGAATACCTCTATCATATTAATTACTCATGATTTAGGTGTGGTAGCGGAAATCTGTGAACGAGTCATTGTTATGTATTCCGGTCAAATCGTTGAACAAGGTGATGTACGAACGATACTCAAAAATCCTCAGCATCCTTACACCATTGGATTGCTAAAATCGGTTCCAGACTTAAGAGGGAAAAAGGAGCGGCTCTACAGTATTCCCGGAACAGTTCCTACACCAGGGTCTATTCACATGGGATGCCGATTTGCCGCAAGATGTTCTGAGGTATTATCACAATGCTATGAAGAAACGCCACAATTATATAAAACGGAAAAAGACGGACATGAAGTACGCTGTTTCCTACATACATTGAAGGGGAGTGACAAACATGTCGGAGTTACTTCTTGAGGTAAACGGACTGAAAAAATACTTTCCAATTACAGGTGGCCTTTTGGGAAGGAAGCAAGGAGAAGTCAAAGCGGTTGATGATGTTTCTTTTTATGTGAAAAAAGGAGAGACCTTAGGAATCGTAGGGGAAAGTGGTTGCGGAAAATCAACGACGGGCCGACTACTCATGCGCTTAATCGAAGCAAGTGACGGGAAAATCGTTTTTGAAGATAAAGAGATTACCAGCTTGTCAAAGTCTGAGTTAAGAAAAACACGAAGAGATATCCAAATGGTGTTCCAGGATCCCTATGCCTCATTAAACCCAAGGCATTCAATCGAGCAAATCCTTGAGGAGCCTTTGATTGTTCATGGAATAGGGACAAAAGAGGAACGAAAGAAGCATGTAAGAGAGATGCTCGAGGTGGTGGGCTTAAGCAGCTACCATGCGAAAAGATATCCGCATCAATTTAGCGGCGGGCAGCGTCAGCGAATTGGAATTGCCAAGGCGTTAATGACAAAACCAAAGTTAATTATTGCGGATGAACCTGTATCTGCACTTGATGTATCGATTCAGGCTCAAGTTCTCAACCTGATGAAGGAAATCCAAAAGGAATTTCAACTTACCTACATATTTATCGCACATGATCTTGGGGTGGTTCGTCATATTAGTGATCGTGTGGGTGTTATGTATTTAGGAAGATTAATAGAGTTAGCAGAGAGTGAGGAGCTTTACGAGAATCCCAAGCATCCATACACAAAAGCACTTCTTTCTGCAGTACCGATACCAGATCCTGATGTTAAGAAGAAAACGATTTTAATTGAAGGGGAGTTGCCTAGTCCAGCTAATCCTCCTTCAGGCTGTGCATTCCATACAAGATGCAAGGAATGTATGGACATTTGCAAAACTACTAGACCGCAGGAAAGCAATCTCAATGGTCATTTTGTAGCCTGTCACTTATATAACCAGTGATTGGCAGCATTGATGATATAAAAACAAAGCATATAGGGGGTAAAAACACTTATGAAGAAAAAAACGTTTAAGCTGCTGCTAGTTTCGTTATTAGCCATCAGCATGTTCTTAGTTGGCTGCAGCAGCAAAAGCAATAACGACGCTAAAGGTGGTAAAGAAACAGGCAACAATAGTGCTTCTGGAAAGGATACATTAATCTATGCCCGCGGTGTAGACTCTGTATCACTTGACCCAATCACAACGACTGAAGGCGATACCTTTAAAGTTACTGAAAACATCTATGACACTTTGCTAGATTACGGTGATACAGATACAACCCTTAAGCCGAAGCTTGCAAAAAGCTGGGAAGTTACTCCTGATGGCTTGACCTATACCTTTAAGCTCCAAGAAGGTGTAAAGTTCCATGACGGTACCGATTTTAATGCGGATGCAGTGGTGTTCAACTTTAACCGTTGGATGAATGGGGATGAAGATAAATTCCCTTATTACACGATGTTTGGCGGCTATGTGAAAGATGAAGGCCATGTTATTAAAGAGGTTAAAGCACTTGATGCTAATACAGTTCAATTTGTGCTAAAGCGCCCTATGGCTCCATTCTTAAAGAACTTGGCGATGTCACCATTTGCTATTGCCAGCCCAGCAGCTGTTGAGAAATATGGTGATGATTACAGAAGTCATCCAGTTGGTACAGGTCCATTCAAATTTGTTGAGTGGAAGCAAAACGACCGAATCACCCTAGAAAAGAACCCTGATTACTGGGTAAAAGGTCTTCCAAAACTAAACAAAGTGATTTTCCGTGTAATCCCTGAAAACACAGCACGTCTTAACGCGCTTGTGAACGGTGAGATTGACATTATGGATGGTCTTAACGATTCCGATGCTAAAGCAGTTACTAGCAACGATAAGCTGAAAATCTATGAGCGCCCATCCATGAACGTTGCGTATTTAAGCTTTACGCTTACTCGTAAGCCATTTGACAATAAGCTTGTTCGTCAAGCTTTAAACTACGCAATTGATAAAAAGGCGATTATTGATGCATTCTACGGTGGTAATGCAATTCCTGCTAAGAATCCAATGCCTCCTTCCATTGAAGGTTACAATGATTCAATTGAAGAATATAAGTATGATCCAGAGAAAGCAAAAGAATTATTAAAAGAAGCAGGATATCCGAACGGCTTCGAAATGGAATTATGGGCAATGAATATCGCTCGTCTATACATGGCTGAACCACCAAAAGTAGCTGAAGTCATTCAAGACAATCTAAGCAAAGTGGGCATTAAAGTGAAGCTTAACACTTTAGAGTGGGCTACTTATTTAGATAAAGCTGCAAAAGGCGACTTCGATGCCTTCCTGATGGGTTGGACAGGTGACAATGGTGACCCTGATAACTTCTTATACACATTGTTAGATAAGGATGCCATTGGTGCAAACAACTATTCAAGATATAGCAGTGATCCGTTACATGATCTTTTAATTCAAGCTCAACAAGGAACAGATCAAGAAAAACGTAACGAGCTTTACAAGAAAGCACAAGAGATTATCCATGAGGATGCTCCATGGGTACCATTACTTCACTCTAAGCCATTGTCTGCAGCAAGTAAGGATGTAGTTGGTTATATTCCACATCCAACTGGTTCTGAATCCCTTGATAAGGTTGAATTTAAGAAATAGGCAGCAATGAAGGAGGGGAGGGAGTGATCCCTCCCCTTTTGTTAAAAAAGTAGTCTTTATGTTCATCTTTATGAAAGAAGGTGAGAGCGTGTTAACTTACACAGTTCGCCGTATTTTTTCCTTAATTCCCGTCTTATTTGGGATGACTTTGATTGTTTTTTCTGTTATACACGCTATTCCTGGAGACCCTGCCCGTATCATTCTTGGACAAAGGGCAACACCAGAAGCCCTTGCGGCACTTACAGAACAACTGGGGTTAAATCGTCCGTGGTACATACAATATTTTGAATATCTTAAAACCCTCATTCACGGTGATTTAGGGATTTCTCTTCGTTCGAGAGGACCTATTAATGCCGAGATTTGGCCGTATTTAGCGGCAACGGTTGAACTTACGATTGTAGCAATGCTGATTGCGGTTGTAGTTGGAGTAAATGCTGGTATTATTAGTGCCTGGTTCTCCAAATCATGGTTTGATTATGGTGCAATGGTACTAGCATTAATCGGTGTATCCATGCCGATCTTTTGGCTTGGTTTAATGCTTCAGTGGGCCTTTGCTATTGACTTAGGCTGGCTTCCAACGACAGGAAGAGAGGATGCCAGGGACCCTATTTCAGCGATCACCAACATTTATTTACTGGATACACTTTTGCAGGGAAGATTTGATCAATTCATTGTCGTTCTTAAGCATATTATTTTACCGGCTTCTGCTCTTGCTACGATTCCAATGGCAATTATAGCAAGGATGACCCGCGCAACGATGCTAGAGGTGATGAAATCCGATTATATCCGGACTGCAAGAGCAAAGGGATTAAGAATGTTTTGGGTAGTTTATAAGCACTCTTTAAAAAATGCAGTCATTCCAGTGTTGACGATCATCGGCTTACAAACGGGGCTACTTTTGGGAGGAGCAATTCTAACGGAGACCATCTTCGGGTGGCCGGGAATAGGCAGGTATTTATACGATGCTATTGCTTATCGTGATTATCCTGTTATCCAGTCAGGGATTTTAATTATTGCAGCAATCTTTGTACTCATTAATTTAATCGTGGATCTTTTGTATGTATTGGTGGATCCAAGGATTAAATACACGAAATAGGAGGGATGAGTAGTGGCAGAACTTGCAAAAAGCACAGCAGATTTATCTGTGAAAGCTGTTGAAGAAAAGCTGACACCTCCGTGGAAGGAAGCTTTGCAATCCTTTGCTAAAAATAAATTAGCGGTTGCTGGCTTAGGAATTGTTGTCTTCTTTATTATTATTGCTATTTTAGCTCCTGTCATTTCACCATATAGTTACAAGGAGCAGGTGCTGTCCGACCGAATGCTGGCACCTTCTAGTGAACATTGGTTTGGTACAGACGATTTTGGACGAGATATTTTTTCGCGAATCGTGTATGGTGCTAGGATATCCTTATGGGTAGGGACATTCTCTGTCATAGGATCCGTTGTTTTTGGAACAATCCTAGGAATCGTAGCAGGTTATTATGGTCGTTGGGTGGACGGTATTATCTCCCGTATTTTTGATATTATGCTTGCCTTTCCTAGTATTCTATTAGCTATCGCAGTTGTTGCAATTCTTGGACCATCCTTAAAAAATGCTTTAATTGCGATTGCGGTTATTAATATTCCGAACTTTGGTCGTCTGGTTCGCTCAAAGGTACTTAGTGTTAAGCAGGAAGAATATATTATGGCAGCCCGTGCAGTTGGAATGAGAGATACACGAATTCTCTTCCGTCATATTTTGCCAAATAGTATTTCTCCTGTAATCGTACAAGCGACTCTTGCCATCGCTACTGCCATTATTGAGGCTGCAGCTCTTGGCTTCCTTGGAATGGGGGCACAGGCTCCAACACCTGAGTGGGGTAAAATGCTGGCCGATTCGAAAAATTATATCACGCAGGCTCCATGGACTTTATTCTTTCCGGGTGTTGCCATTATGCTTACCGTCCTAGGATTTAACCTAATGGGCGATGGGCTCCGTGATATCCTTGATCCTAAGATGAAAAATTAAGTGGTGCCTTCCGCACCACTTTTTATTTTGGACTCACTATTAGTTTCATAATTTTCGATTAACCCTTATAATTATCTAAATAGTTTGTTCATTATGGGGGATTGAAGGATTTTGAAAAATAGCGACAGAAGTATAGTGTTTATCGGGTTTATGGGTGTTGGTAAGACAACAGTTGGAAAGCTCGTTGCCAAAAAGCTTAATCGTTCTTTTATCGATATAGATGAAGAAATTGAAAAGGAATATCAAATGCCTGTCTCACAAATTTTCAAACAAATTGGTGAGAAGGCTTTTAGACAAAGAGAGAAAGGTTTGATTTCGAATCTAGCTGAACAAGAGCAGAAGATTATTTCTGTTGGCGGGGGTGCTTTTTTACAGGAAGAAATCAGACAAGTATGCTTAACCTCATGCATTGTCATTTATCTCAATATATCGTTGGAAAACTGGAAAAATAGATTGGATTTGATTATTGAGAGCCGGCCTGTGTTACAAGGTAAATCAAAAGAGGAAATGGAAGATTTATTTTATACAAGACAAGCAATCTATTCACAGCATCATTTAAAAATAGAAACAGATAACAAAGCTCCGGGTGAAATTGCAGACGAAATAGCCGATACACTAGTAACGAACTTCGGTGTAAAGAAAAGGTGAAGAAGATGACACGAAAAACTATTACCGTTAAAGGGATTACGATTGGAGAAGGCCAGCCTAAAATATGCGTTTCAATGATAGGGAGTTCAGTGGCACAGTTATTGGAGGAAGCCAAGCATATTAAAATTCTCGGAGCGGACGTGGTGGAATGGCGTGTTGACTTTTTTGAACAGGTCGAAGAAATGGATGCAGTGAAAGAGGCATTAAGGGAAATTCGTGCGGTTTTAACAGAGATTCCCTTGATTTTCACATTTAGAAGTGCAAAAGAGGGTGGCGAAAAGGAAGTCAGCCCGGCTTACTATTTTGAATTAAACAAAAGCATTGTGCTAACTGGATTAGTAGATTTGATTGATATTGAGTTATTTAATGAAGAAAATGATGTTAAAGCCGTAATTGAAGCGGCGCATGCACACGAGGTTTTCGTTATTCTTTCAAACCATGATTTTCATAAGACACCACCGAGAGAAGAAATTATTTCTCGTATGTGTAAAGCGCAGGAATTGGGCGGAGATATCCCTAAAATTGCAGTTATGCCTACCAGTTCAACCGATGTGCTGACACTCTTAGAGGCCACTAATACAATGAATGAACAATTCGCTGATCGACCATTTATCACGATGTCAATGGCAGGCAAGGGGCTCATCAGTCGATTGGCAGGTGAAGTATTTGGTTCAGCCCTAACGTTTGGTGCGGCGAAAAAGGCTTCTGCTCCAGGACAGGTGCCCGTTAAGGAATTACGTTACGTTTTAAACTTATTGCATGAGAATCTGAAACAATAAATCAAAATCGAGCATCAAATCTTAACGATTTGTATGCTCATTTTTTTCTAATATCATGGTCTCAATTATTACAATTTATATTTTTGAACAGTATAATCAAGAATAGGAGTTGAGACCAAATGAATAAAAAAGATATCGCTAATATCCGCAAGCAATTTAAACTAGACAATTACAACCTACAAATTCGAGAAATCTTTAATGTGTATGTCCAAAAGGAATCGGGCGAGATTTATCATCAAGTAAGTCAGCCTTTTCCAATGTTAGAACAGGAAACACAGGAATTATTTTTAGCCAACTTTAAAAAAGTGTTAACAGGACAACTTGATGCTAAACTGTTTGAACTGAAATTCATGCGGGATGTGGAAGACAGCACCCAAATGTTCCTTTACGAAGGATTACAACAAGAAACAACGGAAGACTGGAAAGAATACATGTTGGAAATTGTCGTGAAAATGTTTGCTAAAACGGTTTATGAATTTGATACCGTGGTAACGTTTATTCGGGGAGAATATCGAAAGCCGACCCGAAAACGCAATGCGGAATCTGAAGAAGGCGGGGATGACCAGGTCTATTCCAACGGGTTTATTCTATGCAGTCTCAATAAAACGGATGTGCCGAAAAAAGCCCTGATGTTTGATTATATTGAGAAGGAATACAAATCCTACAACGTCTTTGATCCCATTATTAATTTAGATTCTCCCTTATCAGGCTTCCTTTTCCCTGCCTTAAACGATAATGCAGCGGATGTAAACCGTATTCTCTACTGTGCAGGGAAAGCAAATCAACCGGATTTTAAATTTATGGAAGAAGTGCTTAATTGTGAAGAGATTATAACTGCCCAGGAAGATAAGGACTGCTTCGATTTCATCTTAAAAGAAGTGATAGGGGACGAAGTGGATTCCCGCGTGATTTCCAATGTGTATGAGGAAATCGATAAGCTGGTTCAGGAGAATCAAGAGAATGAAGAAAGTGAAATACCTACGTTGGATTCTCGGGATATTGAACGTATTTTAACGGTAAGCGGGGTTGAAAATGTAGAGACGGCCAAAGTGGAACATGCCCTTAAGGCAATCGTTGATGATGAAAAACACGAATTTAAGGCCAGCAACTTAGTTCCGAAAACCATCAAAATCGAGACCAAGGTTGCCAATCTTTCGATCAACCCAAAAGATCTAAAATATGTAAAATACATTACGTTCCAAGGTAAACGATGCTTATTGTTGGAAATAGATGAAGACGTGGTCGTGGAGGGTTTCCGACTTGAAGAATCAGAGACATACTAATGTGTTCTAGGCTCTACAGGGAATGATCGGTCGACCAGATGTTGTTTAAAGCAGGATGCTTCCTGCTTTTTTTTTGTGAGCTTATCGGGTTGGGAATTTGTTTCCAGCTTTTGTAGAATTATTCTATTAATTTGTAGAGTAAATTGAAATTTTGTAGAATTGTCTCTTTATATTGTAGAATAACTCTAGGAATGGGCCCTTTTGAAGTGAAATTGGGAGTGATTTACCAATCTATGTAGAATCCAATCTCGATTTTGTAGAATTAATTAAAATTTTGTAGAATTCCTCCCCAATTTTGTAGAATTCCTTCCTCATTGTATAGAACTTTCTTCTAAATTTTGTTATAAAACAAAAAATGCATAAAACCTTCCGTATATTCTCTCTATTTTTTCCGGAACTACGCTTTCCCAAACGAAAGGATGGAGTGAACATGGCACTTTATTATTTGGACGGTGATTATTGAATTATTTACTATACAAAGATGACTAATCGAGTTAAAATAACAGTAAACATATAATTCCAATAAGAAAGGTTGGTATTAAAATGTCAGAAGCTATTCGTTCAATTCCTCGTCCACTTGTAAAGACGAATCAAGTGGTGATTGTTATAAGTGTATTGTTAACATGGTTCTCTGGTTTGGAGTGGTTTTTATTGATACCGTTACTCTCTGGGCTAAGTGGACTTTTTTTAGACTTTAATCCGATTATGCGGCTAGGAAAACTATTTTTAAAGAAGGATCCAAATGCGTATATTCCCGAAGATTGGGGACAGCAGCAATTTAATCAAACGATTGCTGTGATTTGCCTCGGTATCGGATTTATCAGCTTTTTACTAGGGTGGAATGTCCTCGGATATATTTTCACCATCATGGTGGCATTAGCAGCATTTGTGGCCATTCTCGGTTTTTGTGTCGGCTGTTTCATCCACTTCCAATGGAATCAATATAAATATAGACGAACTCTTCAACAATAAAAAGTCATATTTTTTCTAATCGAAGCTCTTGCTACTAGCAAGGGCTTTTTTTAAAGGTTAGAAAAATTTTTCACAGCTTTAATCCCTAATATTGTGGTATTTTATGTCCCAATTCAATGGAAAGAAGCCCGACCGGAAAATAGAGGAAGTTTCTAATGCCCGTGGCAAGAGAAAAAGTGCGTGACCGGTAAATAGGAGGGTTTCAAATGCCCGTGGCAAGAGAAAAAGTGCATGACCGGTAAATAGGAGAGGTTTCTAATGCCCGTGACAAAAGAAAAAGTGCGTGACCGGTAAATAGGGAAGTTTCTAATGCCCGTGGCAAGAGAAAAAGTGCGTGACCGGTAAATAGAAGAAGTTTCTAATGCCCGAGCAAAGAGAAAAAGTGCGTGACCGGTAAATAGGGGAAGTTTCTAATGCCCGGGTAAAGAGAAAAACCAGCGATCGGTAAATAGGAGAGGTTTCTAATGCCCGCGACAAGAGAAAAAGCCAGCGACCGGTAAATAGGAGAGGTTTCTAATGCCCGTGACAATAGAAAAAGTGCGTGACCGGTAAATAGGGGAAGTTTCTAATGCCCGCGACAAGAGAAAAAGCCAGTTACCGGTAAATAGGAGAGGTTTCTAATGCCCGCGACAAGAGAAAAAGCCAGCGACCGGTAAATAGGAGAGGTTTCTAATGCCCGTGACAATAGAAAAAGTGCGTGACCGGTAAATAGAAGAAATTTCTAATGCCCAAGTTAAAAGAAAAAGTGAGCATCAGTATATAGAAGAATTTCTAATGTACATGGCAAGGTTGCCTGGCTACTAAAGGATAAGGACTTTTGTACGCTTAAGTGCGACTAGGTCTTTCTGCGCTCCGCTAAATCGACCAGTCTTCTTGATTGGGGATGATCAAGACACTTGCGCTTTTCCTTATGAATATGCATGGAATCTGTATAATCTTACAAACATTCATGTAAGCGTTTTCAAAATAATATATAATAATTTTCAGTTAAAAGCGAAAATTAGGTAATTTTTATATTGAATAATTATATATGTGTATGTATAATAATTCATTATGTAAGCAACATGGGAGTTGAAGAAATGAAAGCAGCAATCATTGGTGGAACAGGGTATGGGTCTGTAGAACTTATTCGCTTGATTCAGAAGCACCCATATTTGGAGGTGGGTTCAGTAGTATCCAACTCTAAAGCGGGCTATAGCTTTAGTGAAACATATCCTCATCTTTCTGAGATAATGGATCAACCATTAGAGACATTTGATGCAAAAAGATTATCTGAAACGAACGATATTACTTTCCTTGCTACTCCATCTGGTGTCAGCAGTAAGCTTGTTCCGCAGCTGCTAGAGCACGGTATGAAATGTATTGACCTCTCAGGTGACTTTCGATTACGGTCAGGCGCAGAATACGAAACCTGGTACAATCACACACCTGCAGATGAGCAGTATTTAGAGAAAGCAATTTATGGTTTAAGTGAGATTTATAGCGAAAAAATTAAGACTGCTAATTTAATAGCCAATCCAGGCTGTTATCCTACCGCATCCAGTTTGGGCCTACTCCCAATCTTAAAATCGCAGCTAGCTGATAAAAATTCAATCATCATTGACGCGAAATCAGGCGTGTCAGGTGCAGGAAGGGGACTTTCATTAACCGCACACTACGCCGAAATCAATGAAAATTTTAAAGCTTATAAACTTGGAAAACATCAACACATTCCAGAAATTGAGCAAGTCCTTACAGATGAGAGTGGAGATTCCATCACGGTTTCTTTTACTACCCACCTTGTCCCAATGACACGAGGAATCATGTGTACGATGTATGTGAATCTAAAAGAAAAGATTTCAACAAAAAAAGTTATCGATTTATATAAACAATTTTATCAAGACTCTCATTTTATAAGGGTACGGCCTGAGGGAACGATCCCTTCTACAAAAGAAGTATCCGGGTCAAACTATTGTGATATTGGACTACATGTCGATGAACGAACCAACCGCTTAACGATTATCTCTGTTATCGATAATTTAGTTAAAGGAGCGGCCGGGCAGGCAATCCAAAATGTAAACCTGATGAATGGCTGGGATGAACAAACGGGGCTAACCGATATACCAATGTATCCATAGGGAAATTCGACCCATAGGGGATTTGAAGGGGGAAATTAAATTGACACAAGCAACATCAACAAATGAAATCGTGGTACTAGAAGAAGGAAGTGTCACTTTACCAAAGGGGTATAAAGCAGGTGGCATGCACTGTGGAATTAAAAGAAAAAGACTCGATCTTGGCTACATCGTATCGGAAGTTCCAGCAACCGCTGCAGGCGTGTATACAACAAATATTTTTCAAGCGGCTCCTTTATTAGTTACTCAAGAAAGCGTAGCAAAAGAAAATAAACTCCAAGCCATTATCGTTAATTCTGGTAACGCCAATGCTTGTACAGGGGAACAAGGATTACTTGATGCCTACACCATGCAAAAGGATTTTGCAAATGAACTTGGAATTGAAGAGCATCTTGTTGCAGTGACTTCCACAGGGGTCATCGGAGAATTGATGCCGATGGATAAAGTGAGAGCTGGTGTTACACAAATACTTAATAAAGAATATGAAAATGAGAGCTTATTTAAAGAAGCCATTCTAACTACTGATACATGTGTCAAACATACAGCTGTGCAAATGACTATCGATGGAAAAACGGTTAGCATCGGCGGCGCATCAAAGGGTTCTGGAATGATCCACCCAAACATGGCTACTATGCTTGGATTCGTAACTACAGATGCAAATATAGCACAGGAAGACCTGGTAGCCGCCCTTCGAGACGTCACCAATCAAACCTTCAATATGATCACGGTTGATGGCGATACAAGTACGAATGACATGGTTCTCGTCTTGGCCAATGGGTTAGCAGAAAACAGTCAACTAACCAAGGACCATCCGGATTGGGATGTGTTTAAACAGGGTTTGAAAATGGTTTGTGAATCACTTGCTAAAAAGATCGCACGAGATGGCGAGGGGGCTACCAAGCTAGTAGAAGTTCAAGTGACTGGCTCCTACAGCCGAAATGCTGCAAGTGCTGTCGGTAAAGCCATTATTTCTTCTAACCTAGTAAAAACAGCTATTTATGGAACAGATCCAAACTGGGGAAGAATTGTGACGGCAATAGGCTACAGTGGTGTTCCAGTTGAACCGAATGCCATAAAAGTATCAATCGGACCTTATACGGTATTCGAAAACGGTCTACCAAGTATGTTTGTAGAAGAAGAGGTTAAAGAATACTTACAACTTGATGTTATTAAAATACATGTTGAATTAAACCAGGGTGAATATAGTGCAACTGCATGGGGATGCGACCTTACCTACGATTACGTAAAAATAAATGCATCCTACCGCACGTAAGGGAGGACGAAAATGAAATACCTAGTCATTAAGTGTGGCGGAAGTGTGTTAGAAAATCTGCCAAGATCTTTTTATGAAGATGTCGTTCAGATGCATCAATCAGGTGAATGGACACCTATCATAGTTCATGGCGGAGGTCCTCTTATAACGTCCTTATTAAAAAATTTAAATGTGGAAACTACTTTTGTAAATGGTTTACGGGTAACCAACCATGACGTGCTAGATATTGTGGAAATGGTTCTGAGTGGTTCGGTTAATAAGCTAGTTGTCAGAAACCTAGTCGAGGTTGGCGGAAATGCTTTTGGCATAAGTGGAGTAGACGGCGGATTATTGAAAGCAGTTCCGATAGCAGATGCAAAAACGTTAGGGTTTGTGGGTGAAGTAGTTGGTGTAAATCAAAGTGTCATAGAAGGAATCGTCAATCAAGGGTATATACCGGTTATTTCTCCCATCGGCATTGATGCTAGTGGTCAACGCTACAATATCAATGGAGACATAGCAGCTAGCGCGATTGCAAAAGCACTGGGAGCCAATCTTTGTTTTATTAGTGATATTCCAGGGATATTAATTGAAAAAAATGGTGTGAAAACAAAGCTTGATAAAGCAACCAAAACAACCATTGAAGAACTAATCGATAATCAAACCATTTACGGTGGCATGATTCCGAAGGTAAAGGCTGCCATAGACGGCCTTGTTCACAACATACCTGAAGTGGGGATTATCAATGGTTTTGATAAAAATAGTCTGATAGATTACACAGCAGGTAAAGATATCGGTACAAAAATTGTCTTAGAAGAGGAGATTGCGTAAATGGTAAACGATACTTCCGTTTCTCTATCCTCCCCAATAATGGCCACGTACAGCCGTTTCCCGGTCACTTTAGTAAAGGGAAAAGGAAGTTATGTGTGGGACGATCAAGGGAAGCAATATTTAGATTTCACGTCTGGGATTGCAACTTGTAATTTAGGTCATGTTCCAGACGCTGTAAAAGAAAAACTAGAAGAACAGTTGCAAGACCTATGGCACTGTACAAACCTTTATCATATTCCAAATCAGGAAAAGCTTGCGGCACTACTTGCTGCCAATAGCTGTGGAGATCAGGTTTTCTTCTGCAACAGTGGGGCGGAAGCAAATGAAGCAGCGATTAAGCTGGCAAGAAGATATGCGAACAAGGTAAAGGGAAGCGGATCTTCTGAAGTCGTGACCTTTCAGCAATCCTTCCACGGTAGAACACTAGCAACCTTAACAGCAACCGGTCAGGAAAAAATCCAACAGGGTTTTTCACCACTTATGCCAGGTTTTAGTTATCTTCCATTTAATGATGAAGAAGCGCTTGAAGAGCTAACCACACGAAAGCCTGCAGCAGTCTTACTTGAGCTTGTCCAAGGTGAAGGCGGAGTCATACCAGCAAACCCTGAATGGGTAAAAAAACTAGCAGCAATTTGTAAGGATAACGGTATTCTGCTGATGGTCGATGAAATTCAAACTGGGATTGGCAGAACGGGTACACTTTTTGCTTATGAACAGTACGGAATTGAACCAGATGTCATTAGTCTTGCAAAGGGGCTAGGTTCAGGTTTCCCAATTGGAGCCATCATCGCAAAAGAAGAAGCGGCCAAGGGATTTGAACCGGGCAGCCATGGTAGTACTTTTGGCGGAAATCCATTAGCGACGGCTGCAGGACTGGCAACTGTTACTCATATACTTGAAACCAACTTACTAAAACAAGTGAAAGAAGTCGTGACATACCTTGATAGTCAGCTGGAAATGTTGAAGGAAAAATACGAGTTTATTAAAAATATACGTGGTAAAGGACTGCTAAAGGGACTGCTTGTTGAAACGAACGCACTTGGTATCGTACAAAAAGCGATTGCAAACAACCTTCTTATTTTAACAGCCGGACCGAATGTCGTTCGGATTTTACCACCGTTAACGGTAACAAAAGAAGAGATAAATGAATTTATTGAAGCATTGGAAAAAACATTCCAAGGTATAGAGAAAGGCGAGTGAGTGTTTTTGGAACAGGGATACCTTACTTTGGAAACGGGAGAAGTGTTTGAAGGTGTACTAATTGGTGCAGAAAAGGATTCTCTCGGGGAAGTAGTTTTTAATACAAGTATGACTGGCTATCAGGAAATCATCACGGATCCTTCCTACGCTGGGCAAATGATTACATTCTGCTATCCGATTATTGGAAGCTATGGAATCAATGCAATGGACGATGAAAGCATTACACCCGCTTTATCAGCGGTAATCATTAGTGATTTATGTGAAACACCAAGTCATTATCAATCCATTCACAAATTTTCAGAAAAACTGAAGCAGGCTGACGTTCCGGGAATCGCCGGTGTTGATACAAGGCTCCTTGTGAAAACCATTCGCAGCCGCGGGACAGTCAAAGGCTATTTAAGCAAAACAAAACAAGGGGATTTTTCTGCAAACGAAAAATCAACGTTATGGGTGGAGAAAGTATCCACTAAGAAGATGCAATATTTCAATAATAGAGGACCACATGTGGTATTAATGGACTATGGCTTTAAAAAGTCGATCCTTACTGCTTTATTAGAAGAAAATTGTGCAGTAACAGTGGTTCCTTATTATACTCCTTTTGAAAAAGTAAAATCCTTGAATCCTGATGGTGTTCTATTTAGCAACGGACCTGGAGATCCAATGGATTTAAAGAAATGGTTCCCAGAAATTAAAAAAATTAGCCAGCATTATCCTACACTTGGAATTTGTTTAGGCCACCAGCTAATCGCTTTAGCATATGGGGCAAAAACAGCAAAGCTTGCCTATGGTCATAGGGGCGGTAATCACCCGGTGAAAGAGATTATGACTGGAAAAGTGAAAATAACGGCACAAAATCATGGGTATGTCGTTGTTGACGATAGCATCGACCAAACGGTCTTTGATATTACTTACAGAAATGTCAATGATCAATCAATTGAAGGACTAAAACATCAAAGCTATCCAATCCAAACGGTGCAATTTCATCCGGAAGCACATCCCGGACCAACCGATACCGCACACATTATTACAGAATTCGTAAGCCAGATAGCTTCATTGGGAGAGACCGTATATGCCATTAAATAAAAACTTAAAAAAAGTACTTGTCATTGGGTCTGGTCCGATTGTCATTGGTCAGGCAGCAGAATTTGATTATGCCGGAACACAAGCTTGTATCGCCTTGAAAGAGGAAGGAATTGAAGTTGTTTTAATTAATAATAATCCGGCAACCATTATGACTGATGAGGCCATTGCTGATAAGGTTTATATTGAACCTTTAAACGTGGCTACCATCGAAAAAATCATTCAAAAAGAAAAACCCGATGGGGTCATTGGCACCCTAGGGGGGCAAACGGGCTTAAATTTAACCGTTCAGTTATATGAACAAAAGATTTTAGAAAAATACGATGTAGCGCTATTAGGAACTTCGGTTGAATCGATCAAAAACGGTGAAGATCGGGAAAGATTCCGTAATCTCATGCTTACAATCGGCGAACCTATTCCTGAATCTGCAATTATTCACAGCTACGAAGAAGGGGTAAAGTTCGTTCAAGAAATTGGATTTCCAGTGATTATCCGTCCTGCCTATACATTAGGGGGAGAGGGCGGTGGCTTCGCTTACACCTTCGATGAACTTGAAATTGTTTTGAAAAAAGGGCTAGCTGCCAGTCCAATTGGTCAGGTACTGGTTGAAAAAAGTATTAAAGGCTGGAAGGAAATCGAGTACGAAGTCATGCGTGATGCAAATGACACGTGCATCATTGTGTGTAATATGGAAAACATGGATCCTGTCGGCGTTCATACAGGGGATTCCATTGTAGTTGCTCCGTCGCAGACACTTAATGACGTTCAATATCAAATGCTTCGTGATGTGTCCATTAAAGTCATTAGAGAATTAGCAATCATCGGAGGCTGCAATATTCAGTTTGCCCTCCACCCAGAATCCAATCAGTATTATATTATTGAAGTAAATCCAAGGGTGAGCCGTTCATCCGCACTTGCCTCAAAAGCAACGGGTTATCCGATAGCAAGGATGGCAGCAAAGTGTGCGATTGGGTATCATTTGGATGAAATTGTGAATCCTATAACAGGTAACACGTTTGCTTCATTTGAGCCAGCGATTGATTATATTGTGGTGAAACTACCTCGCTTCCCATTTGATAAGTTTCCAGAGGCAGACCGTACACTTGGAACGCAAATGAAAGCAACAGGTGAAGTAATGGCAATTGACCGCACATTTGAGGGAGCTCTAAACAAAGCGATTCGGTCGATGGAGATGAATGTGTATGGTCTTTGTCTTGAAGGGAATAAAACAGCAGAAGATGCCACCCTTTATGATCTTCTTACAACCGCAAATGACAGACGATTATTCATCATTGCCGAATGCTTTAGAAGAGGGACTACTCTTGAAAAAATACAGCAGTTAACCGAGATTGATCCATGGTTTTTGCACAAAATTAGTTCAATCGTTGCGATCGAAAAGGAATTGGCATCCTATCAATGGGAACAAGTTCCTGTCCTCCTGCTTAAACAAGCAAAACGAAATAATGTGTCCGATAAGCTTTTATCGGAAATATACGGTATTCCTGAAAAACAGATTCGTAAAAAGTGGAAAGAATTAAACTTGAAACCTGGCTATAAAATGGTTGATACCTGTTCGGCAGAATTTGATGCTGTCACACCTTACTACTATTCTACGTGGCACGGTTTTGACGAAGTAGAAGTAACTGATAAGAAGAAAATTCTTGTTATTGGTTCTGGCCCGATTCGAATTGGTCAAGGAATCGAATTTGATTATTGTTCTGTCCATGCGGCAAAAGCGATTAAGAAGAATGGCTATGAAGCCGTTGTCATAAATAACAATCCAGAGACAGTGAGCACAGACTATTCTGTTGCGGATCGTTTATATTTTGAACCTCTTGCAGCAGAAGATGTTCTGCATGTGATCGAGAAGGAAAAGGTTGACGGGGTCTTGATTCAGTTCGGCGGACAAACGGCAATTAATTTGGCCCATTCTTTAGAAGAAGAAGGAGTGACCATTTTAGGTACCTCTGTTAAAAATGTCGATCGTTTAGAAGATCGAAAGGAATTCTATCAGCTGCTTGAAGACTTAAATATTCCCCATATTGAGGGTCAAACAGTCTCACACCCAGATGAATTGAAGGAAGCAGCAGAAAAATTAGGCTACCCAGTTCTTGTTCGTCCATCGTATGTAATTGGCGGTCAATCGATGTTTACTATTTTTTCAGAAGAAGAGCTTAGCCAATATATTGTACAGCTTGAGCAGAATTCACAGGCGTCCATGTGGCCTTTATTAGTAGATAAATTTTTACCTGGAGTAGAATGCGAGATTGATGTCATTTGCGACGGGGGAACGATTGTGGTTCCTGGAATTTTTGAGCATATTGAAAAAGCTGGAGTCCACTCTGGTGATAGTATCACGGTATTCCCACCGATTTCTCTAACAGCAAAAGTCAAAGAAACATTAATTGATCATGCAGGGAAGATTGCCAAGTCAGCTTCTGTCATTGGGATGATGAACATTCAATTTGTTATCTATGAAGATGAAGTCTATGTACTAGAAGTGAACCCGCGCTCATCGAGAACCGTGCCGATTATCAGTAAGGTAACAGGCATACCAATGATTGAGTGGGCAACAAGTATTCAATTAGGTCAATCGTTAACTAAGTTATCACCAACCGAAGGGTTACTCGCTGAACCAAACTACTATTCTGTAAAAACACCAGTGTTTTCATCGAGTAAGTTAAAGGGTGTAGATCATGTGCTTGGGCCAGAAATGAAATCAACGGGTGAAGCCTTGGGAATGGGAGTAACGTTTCAAGCGGCATTAGAAAAGTCGATTCTCTCACTTGGTGAAGAGACAGAGAAAAATTATCTGTTTTGCTCCATTTCAGACCGTGAGAAGCCTGCTAGTCTTGCAATTATTGAACAATTTATAGATAAAAATTACAAAATTGCTGCTACAGAAGGAACTGCACTTTTCCTCCAGGATAACGGAATCCCTGTTGAGGTAATGGTCAAGGATGATGCGGATGTAAGTGAATTTTTCCGAAAGCAGTTAATTCAAGCAGTCATTAACATTCCAAATCAAGGTCGAAATAAAATGAAATTTGGTTTTCAAATTCGTGAGCATGCTGTTCGTTACAAAATCCCTGTATTTACCCATTTAGATACGATTGAGGCGACATTTGGTCTACAAAAAGGATCTCCATCGGATTATCAGGTACGAACGGTTAGTGAGTATTATACTATTGAAAAAGAAGGTGCCGTTCATGGTTGAAGCCATTAAATTGAACGAAAAAAGTAACCCGCAACTGAAGGGGAAAGATTTTTTACAGCTATCGGATTTCACTACTGAAGAAATCCTTTACCTGTTAAACGATGCACTTGAACTAAAGCAAATGCAAAAGCAAGGGAAACCACAGCCTTTCTTAAATGGAAAAGTGTTAGGCATGATTTTTGAAAAATCATCTACCCGTACAAGGGTTTCATTTGAAGTAGGAATGCTGCAGCTTGGGGGGCATGCGATTTTCCTAAGCTCAAAAGACATTCAGCTCGGACGCGGGGAAAGTATATCCGATACAGCTAAAGTGTTATCACGCTATGTGGATGGAATCATGATTCGAACGTTTTCACATGATTCTGTAAAAGAATTAGCAGAGCACGCTACTGTTCCAGTGATCAATGGGTTAACCGATTTACAGCACCCAACCCAGGTATTAGCTGACCTTTTAACCATTCTTGAGCACAAGGGAAAATTAGAAGGGTTAAAGCTTTGCTATATTGGAGACGGAAATAATAATATGGCCCATTCGTTGATGGAAGGGGCAGTAAAGGTAGGAATGGATGTTAGTATCGCCAGCCCGCCGGGTTATTTACCTGATGGGAAAATTACGGAGGCGGCTATTAAAGAGGGCTTACAAACGGGAAGTTCAGTTGTCATTACAAATAATCCACTTGAAGCGATTAAAGACGCGGATGTTGTCGTAACAGACGTCTGGACCAGCATGGGGCAGGAAGAAGAAACGGAAAAAAGATTAAAGGCGTTTGAAGGCTTTCAAGTCAATGAAGAACTATGCAAACAGGCTAAAGCTGATTATATCTTTTTACACTGTCTACCTGCTCATCGTGATGAAGAAGTAACGGGAGCTATTATTGACGGTACTCATTCAGTCGTGTTTGATGAAGCCGAGAATCGCCTGCATGCGCAAAAAGCAATTTTAAAACATTTATTAGCATAATAGTTTCACTTTTTGTGAGAGTTGTTGTATAATAATTCTATTGATTGAATAAAAATTCACAAAAGCACGAGGAGAATACAGATGGCAAAAGAAAAAATTGTTCTAGCATATTCAGGTGGTTTAGATACTTCCGTTTCGGTTAAATGGATCCAGGAAAAATATGGTTATGATGTTATTGCTCTAGGTCTAGATGTAGGTGAAGGAAAAGACTTAGAAGCTATTAAAAATAAGGCGTTAAATGTTGGAGCCGTTAAAGCATATATGATCGATGCAAAAGAATTATTGGCAAAGGAATATATTTTACCAGCTTTAAAGGCTAATTGTTTATATGAAGGAAAATATCCATTATCTTCAGCGCTTTCTCGTCCACTTATTTCAAAACTATTAGTAGAGGTGGCGGAAAAAGAAGGGGCTAAAGCTGTTGCTCATGGCTGTACTGGAAAAGGCAATGACCAAGTCCGTTTCGAAGTGTCCATTCAAGCGTTAAACCCAAGTCTAAAGGTGGTTGCTCCGGTACGTGAATGGGGAATGACACGTGATGAAGAAATTAAGTATGCTGAGGAAAACGGTATTCCGATTCCAGTAGATTTAGATAATCCATTCTCAATTGATGCAAACATTTGGGGACGTGCTTGTGAGGCTGGAGTACTTGAAGATCCATGGGCAGAAGCGCCTGAAGCAGCATTCGATTGGACGAATCCGATTGAACTAACTCCAGATGCCGCTGAATATGTAGAAATTGAATTCGAACAAGGGGTTCCTGTTGCCCTCAATGGTGAGAAACTTCCACTTGTTCAGTTAATTGAAACGTTAAACGCACTGGGTGGTAAGCACGGTGTTGGTCGTATCGACCATATTGAAAATAGATTAGTAGGAATTAAATCAAGAGAAGTGTATGAAAATCCGGCTGCATTAATTTTAATCAATGCGCATAAAGAATTAGAATTCTTAACATTAACTCGTGAGGTTACACAATTTAAGACTCAAGTGGAACAGCAGATGGCAAAAATCATCTATGAAGGACTTTGGTATTCACCTATCAAACCAGCGCTTGATGCGTTTATTGAAGAAACACAAAAAACTGTTACAGGAACGATTCGTGTAAAGCTTCATAAAGGAAATCACACAGTTGTAGGCCGTAAGTCTCCATTTAGCTTATACAACGAGGAGCTTGCTACCTACTCAAAAGGTGATGCATTCGATCACAATGCGGCTGTTGGCTTTATTAAGATTTGGGGCTTACCAACAAAGGTATATTCAGAGGTTACTAAAAAAGAAACGATTGTAAAATAATTCGGATTGCCCTCGAATCCTATTTCGGGGGCTATCTTCTTTCATTTTAAGGAGGAGCATAACATGTCTAAGTTATGGGGCGGACGATTTACAAAGGAAACCAACAAGCTCGTAGAAGAATTTACAGCATCCATATCTTTTGATCAAAAGTTAGCAAAAGAGGATATTGCCGGAAGCCTGGCACATGTGCAAATGCTTGGTGAATGTGGCATTATCCCAGTTGAAGATGCTGAAAAAATTAAGGACGGACTTCTTGCTATTCAAAAAATGGTTCATGCAAACGAAGTGGAGTTTTTGGTAGAAGATGAAGATATTCACATGAATATCGAAAAGCTGTTGATAGAAAGAATCGGACCGGTTGGCGGTAAGCTACATACGGGTCGTAGCCGGAATGACCAAGTAGCTACAGATATGCACCTTTATTTAAGAACAAAAACGACGGAGCTTATTAAATTGATCGAAGATGTTCAGGAAGCTTTAGTCGAGCAGGCAAAAGAACATGTCCAAACCTTAATTCCAGGTTATACTCATCTCCAGCGTGCGCAGCCAGTATCGTTTGCTCACCATTTAATGGCTTATTTCTGGATGTTTGAACGTGATAAAGAGAGATTGATTGATAGTCTGAAACGGGTGAACTGGCTTCCGCTTGGTTCAGGTGCGTTAGCTGGGACTACTTTTCCTATCAACCGTGAACGTGTAGCAGAACTACTAGGCTTTGAAACGGTGTATCCGAACAGTATGGATGCTGTCAGCGACCGCGATTTTATTCTTGAATTTCTATCAATTGGTTCTATTATCATGACTCATATTTCTAGATTCTCAGAAGAACTAGTAATTTGGTCAAGTCAGGAATTCCAATTTGTTGAGTTAGATGATTCTTTCTGTACTGGCTCAAGCATTATGCCGCAAAAGAAGAATCCAGACGTACCAGAGCTGCTTCGTGGAAAAACAGGCCGTACGTATGGCAATTTGATTGGGCTGCTGACTGTTTTGAAAGGTTTGCCGCTTGCCTACAATAAGGACTTACAGGAAGATAAAGAAGGTATGTTTGACACTGTTGAAACATTGGAAGGGTCATTGAAACTTTTAGCTCCGATGATTGAAACGATGACTGTTAAAAAAGATGTGATGCGTAAAGCAATTAACAATGACTTCTCTAATGCTACGGATATTGCTGATTATCTAGTTACAAAGGGATTACCGTTCCGTGAGGCCCATGAGGTTATTGGAAAAATTGTTTTATACTCGATCCAGTCCAATAAGTTTTTACTAGATTTAAGCTTTGAAGAATATCAAGAGTTTAGTCCTTTATTTGAAGAAGATATTTACGAGGTATTAGCTCCAGAACACGTAGTTGCCGTTCGAAACAGCTTTGGTGGTACTTCTCCAGAGCAGGTGGAGAAGCAAATTGGGCTTGCTGAGGGAAAACTGAAACGATAAAATGTGAGAAACCCGCCATTGGCAGGTTTCTTTTTGCTGTTGTATGGCGATATCTACATACTTTTGCGTTTTATCTACACGTTTTTGAGATATATCTACACACTTTTGCCTTTTTTCTACACGTTTTTGAGATATATCTACACACTTTTACATTTTTTCTACACAGTTTTATAATATATCTACACAAATTGATGGTTTATCTACAATTTACCATTTTTCTAAGGAGTGGTTTTCCATTAGCGGTTTTATCATTGATTTACTTGTTGATATCGCAGGGGGAGTCATTGAATTTCTCATTCCTGATTGGTCACCTAAATCGAAATTTGAAAAGAATATAATCAGATTAAGGGAAGAAGACTGGTTTGCTACACTGGAAAAGGATGTTAGATACTCATATATCATTCACCAAAATAGGAAGGTGAAACGGTTCTTAAGTAATGAGAATAATATCAAAATGATCACCAGTATGGATTTTGAGAGAGAAAATTTTATCCACTTAGTAAAAGAAGAACATGCCAAATTTACAGGTTTACGATCGTAATGAGTTGAAAGAATATATTGACATTTAACATTACATCAACTAAAATTTTCTTTATAACTTGGAAATTTAATGAAAAATCAAATAAAAACTCTTATCCAGAGTGGTGGAGGGACTAGGCCCGATGAAACCCGGCAACCTTCAAGGTATTCCTTGAAAAGGTGCTAATTCCTGCAGGTTATTTTTAACCTGATAGATAAGAGGAGGAATCCAACCCTCTTCTTATTGAAGAGGGTTTTTCTTTTTGAAAAATAAACAGTTTCGTGTCAAAAATCGTGTAGTGAAGGGATGGATGTATGTGTCTGTAATCAAAGTAGCAATCCTTGGATTTGGAACAGTTGGTGAAGGAGTATATCGAACAATACAATCACACAGTGAGGAGCTTACGGCTACATTAGGCAAGAAGGTTGAAGTTGCCGCTGTTCTCATCAGAAACACGCAAAAGAAAAGAAATATTAGTGAAAATGTATTAGTAACAACAGAATTTGCGGATATCTTAAATCTCGAACAGCTTGATGTTGTTGTGGAGGCTATTGTCGATAAAGAGCCGACATTTACATTTTTAAAATCAGCCATACAGCGGGGATGCCACATCATTACAGCAAATAAGGAAATGTTTGCCCATCACGGGAAAGAACTGCTTGAGCTCGCAGCGGAGAAAAATGTTTCTGTTGGATTTGAAGCCACTGTAGCAGGTGGAATTCCAGTCATACAAACACTTAGACAGCTTTTAAATATTAATCGTGTCAAACAGGTCCGAGGAATTCTAAATGGAACTTCCAATTTTATTCTTTCAGAAATGAGGGAAAAGAAGCAGTCATTTGCACAGGCACTAGTATTAGCACAAGAGAATGGCTATGCTGAAGCTGATCCAACAAATGACGTGGAGGGCTTTGATGCCTTTTATAAAACTATGATTCTTAGCAGGCTCGCTTTTGGAGAAGAACCTAATTGGCAGGATGTTGAACGTGAGGGGATTACATCCATAACCAGTGAATTGATTGAAGCAGCCGAAATTGCAGGGCTAAGGTTTAAACATATTGCGAGTATAACAAGGCTGGGCGGTCAAATAAAAGCAACGGTCAAACCAGCGCTAGTGGGAAAAGAGCATCCATTTTACCATGTAGAAGGCGTTCAGAACGCAGTAAATGTCCAATCGGATATTGTAGGTGAAATTACGCTTCAGGGGCCGGGAGCTGGAATGTTTCCTACGGCGAGTGCTGTCATTGAGGATTTAGTCTATGTGTGTCAAAATCCTCCGGGAAAACGCAATGTTACACGTTCTCAAGAAGTGGTAACGGGGTTTAGTAAGAGTGACAAGAAGAAAACATGGCTGGTGCATGGAGTGAAGCATAAACAGGTGACTCCTTCCATTATTTGGATTGAAGAAGTGGCGGAGGAAACGTTTGTAATCAAAGCGACAGATAGAGAAATTGCTCTTCTGGCCAAACAAAATAATCTTATCTATTTTCCGATTATTGGAGAATACGAGAAGGTGAAACAGATAAATGCGCTTAAGGCTTTATAAGAATCTACAAACAATGAAAGAGCTATACGGCTCTTTTTTTCATTTTAAGAAAGCCAGGTCCTAGATCTACTTTTTTCAGAGAGAAGAAGGAAAAAGTAGAAGTAGCGAGGTCCTAGATCTACTTTTATCAGAGAAAAGAAGGAAAAAGTAGAAGTAGCGAGGTCCTAGATCTACTTTTTTCAGAGAGAAGAAGGAAAAGGTAGAAGTAGCAAACCTCTAGGTCTACTTTTTATAGATAAAAGAAGGAAAAGGTAGAAGCAGCGAGGTCCTAGATCTACTTTTATCAGAGAGAAGAAGGGAAAAGTAGAAGTAGCAAACTTCTAAATCTACTTTTTTTATTTGAACAAGATGTAGAAATTTAATTCAATAGTCACGGATATTCCGTGTTTATCCACTGCATTGTCCACACCGAAAGTCCCGGTTTAAATGTATTCCACAGATTTATTCACAATATCCACAAAAATCAGAATAATTATCCACAAGAATGTACAAATCGGTTTCTAATATTAACAACTTATTAAGTTCACATTCTATTCAATTTTCTAACATTAATATGTTAAGAAACTGTGAAAGCCGTTGTCATTTAAAAAACAGGAGAGTATATTATAAGTGTAGAGAAGATAGTGAAACAATTCACAAACCAAAAAGCACAAACTAACTTCCCTATACGACACAGCTAGCTGAACACCCCTCATCGAAAGGGGAAAGAACTTATCATTACACTTTATTGTGAAAATATTCACAAATATTAATAGGAGATGATTGTGATGAGATGGTATAAAACCCCTCAAGCAGCCGTTGTTTGGACAGTTCTAAGAGTTTGGCTTGGATTACAATGGATTGAAGCAGGTTATCATAAATTAACCGGTGGATTTGACGCTGGCGG
This sequence comes from Neobacillus sp. PS2-9, assembly GCF_030915525.1. Classification (NCBI taxonomy): domain Bacteria; kingdom Bacillati; phylum Bacillota; class Bacilli; order Caryophanales; family Bacillaceae; genus Neobacillus; species Neobacillus sp. PS2-9. Next base: position 4,200,528 of record NZ_CP133269.1, on the reverse strand, counting down.
ATTTTTAAAAGGTGCACTCGCAAATGCAACGGGTGATCATCCAGCAGTGCAGGCATGGTACGCAGATTTCTTACAACAATTTGCCATTCCAAATGTTCAAATCTTTAACGTATTAATTCCTTGGGGAGAATTACTTGTTGGTTTAGGATTAGTTGTTGGATTAGCCACTCTTCCAGCATTAATCGCAGGTGCATTTATGAACTTAAATTTCATGCTAGCAGGCACAACAAGCACGAACCCAATTCTTTATACAGCAGCAATGATCCTTCTATTCGTAGGAACTGGAGCTTACCTCTTCGGTCTTGACCGATACACAGTTCCGTTTATCAAAGGCTATTTCAAAAAGGCACCTGTAAAAAATGTAAACACTAATTAACAGTAATACCGAGTTCTAACAGCTTAGCACGCTGAAGCCTCTCATTAGAGCTCGCTGATATACCATTTATTTCCCCCTTTTATATACTTTAAGAAGCAGGGCAAAGCCTGCTTCTCTTTTTTATGCTTATCTTTTCTTATTCTTCACACGCTGGTTAGCGGCATTAGCACGGGCTTGTGCTTCAAGATCTGCATGATCCGCAAATTCTTGTGAGTATTCTACATCGTTTCCATCTGTTTTCATATTTTTCGGTGTTTGTGGAAGTGATGCTTTATTATTTTTGTGAGAACCTCCATTATGCATTCGACCCATTACTAAAACCCCTTTCAATTTCAGCTAGAGGGAGAAAGATATCTCTCACTCCCTAATAGCTTTTACAATTTGAAAGGGGCTCATTAATGGAAAAACTTTAAATTAATTTTTTGTATACGTATGGAATTCCGTCACTTACAGCTTAGTTTTGCTGTCATGATAGCCGGCGGCACGGTCAGCCATCTTAAAATCACGCTGGTATAAAACCTCTTGTGTACTTGTTAAGGTATATTTACCTCTACCTAAATCTTTTTTCTTTTTTCCCGCCATTTTGCTCATTCCTTTCAACATTTTTTGTTTGTTAATTGTCATCAAGCTAAGTGGTAAAAATGAAGCACTAAATATGTACTTATTTCCATTTTTACCTTTTGAGAGAGGAATGATACTTTTTTTAGGAAAATATATTTTTTAATGCTTTTTCTAAAGTAGGGTACTGAAATTGGAATCCATGATCTAAAAGTTTATTCGGTAAAACCTTTTGCCCATCTACCACTAAGGTGCTCATTTCACCAAGGAGTAAACGAAGGGCAAAGCTAGGTACAGGAAGCCAGTGCGGTCGATGCAATACTTGAGCAAGTGTTTTGCCAAAATCGCTCATCATCACAGGATGTGGAGCAGTGAAATTTACAGGGCCTTGAATTTGTTTATTTTCAATGGCAAAAATAATACCTTTCACTACATCCTCAAGATGAATCCATGACATCCACTGTTTGCCACTTCCAATATTGCCTCCTATAAACCACTTATAAGGCATCAGCATCTTAGGAAGAGCTCCAGCATCCTTTTCAAGAATGATACCAAATCTGCATAAGACCGTTCTAATTCCTAATAAAACCGCCTTGCTCGCCTCTTGTTCCCACTTTACAACTGTTTCTGCTAAAAAATCCGTGCCTAGTTTTTCGTTATTTTCAGTAAAAACTTCTGTTTCTGATGTTCCGTAAATACCAATCGCACTGGCGTTAATAAGCGCCTGCGGTTTCCGGTCTAATTGGTTTATTATGTCCAGGACTGCATCAACTGCTTCCATTCGACTAGATAAAATTTTACTTTTTCTCTCTTCGGTCCAGCGCCCGCTGTTAATCGACTCACCTGCGAGGTTAATAAAGATATCCGTATCTTGGAGGTCCATAACAGGGTTCGCATTATCAGTTAACCACTGCGTATATCGAACGTTTGCCTTCTCGCTAGACTTCCTTGCTCGGCGAGTTAAAATGACTATTTCGTGATTATATTTACTTAGTTCATTGACAAGTGCCTTCCCAACAAAGCCTGTTCCACCTGCAATTGCAATTTTCATGTAGATGACCTCCTTTTGCTTTATTTTACCTTATTTTAATAGGCTTTGTTAAATTTGTCTGTTGATTTCCGTTCCAGGCGCGAGCGGTTCGCGGGCGTTCCGGGAGCCTCCTCGTCGTTCCTCCTGCGGGGTCTCCCGAGACCGCTACTCCCGCAGGAGTCTTCGCGCCTTCCACTCCAATCAACAGGTTATAAAAATCAACATTGTTCTTTAACACAGCCTTTTAATAAAAAAGTATGGTAAAGTGAAAGTGAGGTGAAGGAAATGGCCATTATTACGAAAATCACCACACAGCAAAAAAATGTAGACCGTTTTAATGTTTTTATGGATTATGGCAAGGGCAAGGGTGAAGAATTTGCCTTTAGTGTCGACAGCGATGTGTTAATTAAATTCAATTTAAAAAAAGGGATGGAGCTTGATGATTTTTCTTTCTTGGAAATTCAGTATCAAGACGATATCCGTAAGGCCTACAACTTAGCGGTCAATTATCTGGCAAGAAGGATGAGATCGGAAAAAGAAATCAAGGATTACCTTATAAAAAAAGAACTTGATGAAGCCGTCATTAACGAGGTTCTCCATAGGTTAATCTCGCAAAAATATATTAATGATCAGGAATATGCATTGGCTTATGTAAGGACCCAGGCGAATACGACAGATAAAGGTCCTGATTTAATTAGGTTAGAGTTAAAGGAAAAAGGGATTGGAGAGGGGACTCTTATGCAAGCACTAGAGGAGTATCCCCGTGAGCAGCAGATTGAAAAAGCAACAAAAATGAGTGAGAAGTTTTTTCAAAAAAACTCAAAGGAATCCTTAAAAATTCAGAAGCAGAAGCTAGAAAATTTACTCCTAAGAAAAGGGTATCCTTTTGAGGTCATAGGAATTGCCGTGAATGAAACAAAAGTAGAAAAAGAAGATGATGAGGAAATGGGAGCTGTTCGCTTCCAAGGTGAAAAAGCTCACAGAAAATATGCTCACTTAAGTGGATTTGAATATCAACAAAAGATGAAGCAGGCCTTATATCGTAAAGGATTTTCAATGGATAATATCGAGAGATTTCTTTCTGAGTTAGAAAGTGAAGAAAATTAAAGAGTAGGGGACAGACTGAGTGGAGATTGTCCCCTTATTTATTAGCCTTATTTACTCTCAATAATAATAGAATCCTGATCGATTTGATCCATAATTATTTCTGCTACTTCTTTAGGCGATCTAAACCGTGATTTGTCTGAAACATGAGTGCTTTCGTCCCAAAACGGGGTGTCCATCCCGCCCATGTACACAGCATTAAATTTGATTCCAGACCCTTCGTATTCCTTTTGTAGACTTTCCGTAAATCCTCTTACAGCAAATTTGCTGGCAACATACACTGCTTCGTTTACTTTCCCACGCAAGCCAGCAGTAGAAATAATATTCATTATTCGGCCTTCTCCATTTTGGGATAAAAGTGGAAGAATGGCCTTTGTCATCAAAATCGTTCCCCATACATTCGTCTCTAGCATTTCTTTTATTTGTGTATCGTCCATCTCGATAAACGGTCCAAAATGACCGACACCTGCGTTATTGACCAAGCCAGCAACTTGATAGCGTTCGTTAAGCCCATTTAATTTTGAAACCACATCTTCATTGTTGGAGATATCCAATGATAAAAGATCAGCTTTTCCACCTAGTGCTTCAATTTCTTGCTTGGCTTCCACTAATTTTTCAATTGTTCTTCCAACTAATAAAAGATGAAAGCCTTTTTTCGAAAATAAGAAAGCTAATTCTTTGCCTAAGCCTGATCCTGCTCCAGTTACAATCATTGTTTTCATAGTGTGCTCTCCTTTGTGTGAGTTTTAAGCCTTTATTAATCCTATAAAAATTACTATACTAAAAAAAGAAGATAAAGGGGAGTGGATTGGATGCAGCAGGAGAAACGATACAGTGATATGACAGAGCATGAATTAAAACAGGAAATTGCTTCACTTCAAGAAAGAGCACGAAAAGCTGAACAAATGGGAATGGTTAGTGAGTTTGCGGTGCTTGAAAGAAAGGTACAAATGGCAAGAGCATATCTGATTAATCCCGAATCGTTTCAACCGGGCGAAATATATGAAATTGAAGGCGATCCCGGCCAATATTTTAAAATAGATTATATGAACGGTGTGTTTGCTTGGGGATATCGTTTAAAAGGCGATGGAAAAGAAGAGGCTCTTCCGATTTCTATGTTAAAAGGGCTAAAATGAAGACAAACCAGAGAGAGATCTCTGGCTTGTCTTATTTATGGAACTTTGAGAATTGTCTAGTTCCAGCTCCCAGCGACTAGTGGCTATCCCACTCCTCCCTACGATAAGTCAACATCGGATCGCTAACGCTCTCCGTGTTTCCTTTATCTCAGTCGGACCGGGCCCCTAGCCATACGTCGCTAAACGGTCGCTTCCACTTTTCTAGTACTGAGGGGATTCGTCATCTCGTTCCCCTGAAGCACGCATACGCTCTTGTGGATGGGTATTGATGGTGCCATCGGCTCTTTTAGAAGCATATTCTGCTTTCGCTCTTGGCTCGCCCTCTAACTTGTTATTATTTTGCTTGGGGAAATTCGTTTCTTTATTTCTCATGCTGTACCTCCATTTTGGGAATGAGAAAAACGTGAAAAGCAAAGGCGGCATCTCAGTGCTTACCACGTAATGTTAGTATTCGCGCTTTTTACATGGGTTATGTTATAAGAAAATGGCAATGAGGTGTGTGTATGAATGTATATCAGGAAGAATTAACAAGGTTGTTGTTAGAAAAAAATAACGAGTTATCCTTTGATCAAGCAAGGACCTGGGTAGAATTGCTTTGGGATGATTTCGAAACTAGTTATGCAAAAGCTGGCAGGGAGTATAAAGGCAGTGAAATGACTGAGAAAATTGTGAGGCAATGGATTGAGAATTATGGAAATAGACTTCATGATTTCGTCACCACCAATCCGAAATATAAACATTTTTTAAATCAGGAGAAGAATCAAACAAATTAAAAGAAAACTCGCCCCAACGAGTTTTCTTTTTTCATGATATCAACTTATGATACTTAGTTTTTTTCTTAGTTTTTTCTCACTAAAAACCCAACCTGTATAGGAACTAATCGGATTTAAATCGCAATCTAACTGAACCACGGCGACGAACGGGTAGTGCCCATTGCTTCGGTAGCGAAGATCAATGAAGCGCACCTCGTAAAAATTATCGTATTCATCCACTTCCCATCGGTAAACAGGGGAGAAGGATAGAAAGGCGGACAGATTTTTATCTTTTTTGGCTGCCTCGATAACAGGTGTATTGGGTACAGGAATACGTTTGAAGTGATCTAAGATTTCCACTTTACCGTCGACTGCTCTACCAACAAAAAATTGTTTCTTGTTCATAGCGGCTATCCGCCAATGATGAAACTTCATAGTAGGAGCGATAATAATTTCCGTTGCATCTGGAATCAAAGTTCTTACTTCCACTAATACTCTTTTCTTTGCTTGATATCGCATTAAATAGTAGCCCAAGATGACCAAATACATGATGGAAAACGTAATACCTGGTTTTGCTCCAATAACCCAAATGAGAATTCCAACAACATGAATCCCAAAGATAAAAGGGTCAAAGGTATTGATGACCCCTAAAGCAACCCATTTTGAGGAAAAAGGTCGCAATGCTTGCGTCCCGTAGGCATTAAAGATATCAACAAAAACATGAATAAATACTGCTGCAAAGGTCCAGGCCCATAGATGAAGAAGATTAGCATGAGGGAAAAAAGGATAGACCACTGCTAAAATCACAAGCGGCCATATTAGAACCGCCGGAATGGAATGAGTAACTCCTCGATGATTACGTATATAGATAGCATTATTTCTAAGCTTTAAAACCGTGTCAATATCTGGTATTTGTGATCCTGCGATTGTTGCAATCAACACACTGGTAGCAGTGGCATGGCTGCTAGCTACAACAGGGTCAAGTGTAGCAAGACCGCCAAGAGCAATGCCCATTACAACATGAGTTCCAGTATCCAAAAGGATAGCCTCCTTCTATGATTTAGGTTCTTGTCAAAATCGACAAATTCGCTTATTGTAAAACGAATGCATATTATTATATTCCCTTTTTTCATTGTGTTTAACAATTTGGAGGACTAAAAGTTATGATAATTGAACAAGAAAATTCAGAAAAAATCAATATAAATGCTTTTCAAAGTGATCTCATTTCCTGGTTTAAAGCTGAACAACGAGATCTACCTTGGAGAAAGGACCAAGATCCTTACAAGGTTTGGGTTTCAGAAATCATGTTACAACAAACAAGAGTCGATACAGTTATACCCTACTTTAATCGTTTTATTGAATGGTTTCCCACGATTGAAGACTTAGCTGAAGCAGAAGAAGAGAAAGTCCTAAAGGCTTGGGAGGGTCTTGGCTATTATTCCAGAGTTAGAAATCTTCAATCTGCCGTTAGGGAAGTAAAAGAGAAATATAATGGGGAAGTGCCTAACACACCAGAGGATATTTCCTCTCTTAAGGGAGTGGGACCCTATACTGCGGGTGCCATTTTAAGCATTGCCTATGGAATTCCAGAGCCAGCTGTTGATGGAAATGTGATGAGGGTATTATCCCGAATTTTGTTAATTCGGGAAGATATTGCGAAGGCTTCTTCAAGAAGGATATTTGAAAAAGCAGTTCGAGATATCATTTCACATGAAGACCCTTCTGCATTTAACCAAGCATTAATGGAATTGGGTGCTTTGATTTGTACACCGACTTCTCCCTCTTGTTTATTGTGTCCTGTTCGTGAGCATTGTCATGCTTTTCATGAAGGTGCCCAACAAGAACTCCCAATCAAAACAAAAAAGATCAAAACACGAGATGTGCAACTAGCAGCAGCGGTCGTTGAAGACGAAAATGGGAAAATACTCATTCATAAACGCCCAACTAGTGGCCTACTCGCTAATCTATGGGAGTTTCCAACTGTCGAGCTTCATCACCCATTACAAAATGATCGAAAGCAGATTGTTGAATTGTTTAAACAATCATTGGATTTAGACATTCAATTTGGGCAGATAATCGGACAAATTGAACATGTTTTCTCGCACCTAGTGTGGAATATCAAGGTGTATACCGGTACTGTTAAGCATTTTGTACCGGAAAGTGAAGAGTGGAAATTCGTAACACTTGAAGAAATGAAAGAATACGCATTTCCTGTCCCATATCAAAAAATGTTCAAGCTATCTCAAGACCATAAAAACCATGAATAGGGGGTCAGCCCCCACTAGAAAAACATTATCTAGTGGGGGCTGACCCTTTTTTGTATTTCAGCCAAACCTATTTTTAATCGTACGTAATTTTAGTCCCGTGGGTGTAATCTGCTTCCTGTCTTTTCATGCCCCCGCGGTTTTCAATTTCTTCGATGATTTCTCGATGAATGGTTTGCCCCTCGCTGTTTAAATAAGGGGCTATTTGCTGCAATGAATGATGAAAAAAAGCAAGCTCACTATTCTGCCAATCCGTCTTAGGCATCATAGAAAGCTCAGTCATATCTCTTCCTACATACATAATCTTCCCTCTCCTTTCAATCATTTTGCCATTAGTTTTCTATATTAATTGTCTTCTATTCATGGAAAAGCTAAAATGAAATGAAAAGCGCGTAGCTATGCGTAGGAGATACACACTTAACCAATTTGAACTTGAAAATAGAAGGGAATAGAAGAATGACACAAAAAGTAGCATTAATAACTGGAAGCAGTAGGGGAATAGGAAAAGCGACTGCCTTAAAATTGGCTGAGGCAGGCTATGATATTGTTATTAACTATGCCAGAAGTAAAAAAGGGGCCTTAGAAACGGCTGAACAAGTAGAGGCATTAGGTAGAAAGGCTTTCATTGTAAAAGCTAATGTTGGTGACGTAGCTAAGATTAAAGACATGTTTGCTCAGATTGAACAGGAGTTTGGGCGGTTAGATGTATTCGTTAACAATGCAGCTTCTGGTGTGCAGCGTCCTATTATGGAGCTTGAAGAGTCTCATTGGGATTGGACGTTGAATATTAATAGCAAAGCATTATTATTTTGTGCACAAGAAGCAGCAAAACTGATGGAGAGAAATGGCGGAGGGAAAATTGTTAGCATAAGCTCACTTGGATCCATACGTTACTTAGAAAATTACACAGTTGTGGGTGTTTCGAAAGCAGCTCTTGAGGCGTTAACGAGATATTTAGCTGTCGAATTGGCTCCGAAAAATATTATTGTCAATGCGGTTTCTGGCGGTGCTGTTGACACGGAAGCATTAAAACATTTTCCAAATCGCGAAGAATTGCTGCAAGAAGCAAAAGAGAAGACGCCAGCAGGAAGAATGGTGGAAATCGAAGATATGGTTAACTGTATCATGTTCCTTTTATCAGAGGATTCAAGCATGATTAGAGGGCAAACGATCATTGTTGATGGAGGAATCTCTTTACTGGTTTAAATTATTGGCTTTGTTAAAGTTGTCTGTTGATTTCCGTTCCAGGCGCGAGCGGTTCGCGGGCGTTCCGGGAGCCTCCTCGTCGTTCCTCCTGCGGGGTCTCCCGAGACCGCTACTCCCTCAGGAGTCTTCGCGCCTTACACTCCAATCAACAGGGTATAAAAATCAACAATGTTCATTAACACAGCCAAATTATTTTTAAATAATTTTTTGGATAATCTCCACGATACCGGGATACATTAATCTCGTGGAGGTGATTACAATGGCAAACTTTAATCAACAGCCAAACAAAACTTCAGCTGGAACTAACATCCAGGAAGTTAAACAACAAAACGCTCAATCTGCTCAAGGTTCTGCAGGTGCAGCTGGTCAATTCGGAACTGAATTTGCTAGCGAAACAAACGCTGCTGAAGTAAGACAGCAAAACGCTCAATCTGCTAGAGGTGCATCTGGTGCAGCTGGTGCAGCTGGTCAATTCGGAACTGAATTCGCTAGCGAAACAAATGCTGCTGAAGTAAGACAACAAAATCAACAATCTCAAGCTAAGAAAAACCAAGGTTCTGGCCAATTCGGACAAAGCTAATAGGCTTCAATGAAAGAAGGCACTCTTTATGCGCAAGAGTGCCTTTTTTCTTTGTTTATATGGTTTTCGACAAAACCTCCTTTCTGTCTACAGAAGTAGTCAAAGGAAATAGGGGGTTACTAAAGAATACATAGTAAGTAGGAAGATAGATAAAGTATAAGGCGGTGAGGGAAATGAATCATTTCAACCGATTAGTTTCCGAGCAGATGGTGACTATGGAAAAATTGCTCTATCTTCAAGCCGAGCTTGAGCGTTGTCAACAGATCGAAGATGAACTTCAGACATTGCAGCATGCTACAGACCTTGAGAGCATTCAAACAGACATTCAATTGATGAAAAATGAATTAAAAGAGATTCAGTTAATTTTTGAAAAGCAAACAGAAGAGGTAATAAATTCGTATCGGGAAACGAATTTAGCATCAACATTGTAGAAAAACAATAGAAAAGTTGAAAAAATACGCAAATTTTTACAAAGAGCCATCGAAATATGGCTCTTTTGTTTTAAATTCCGGGCTCAACCGTTATAATAATAATAAATAGGAATTGGACTTTGTTACCTTTTGTCGTTATTTATTTTATTTATGGTTGGAATAGGTTACAAAGCGTTCAGGAATGAAGGTAGGGGAGAATATGGGCGTACCCATCGAAGGTGAACCAATGCAAATACATAGCTATAAGCACAATGGGCACATCCATCGCGTCTGGGAAGAAACAACCGTATTGAAAGGATCTCAGAATTTGGTGATTGGTGGGAATGATCGGACACTTGTAACAGAATCAGATGGAAGAACGTGGATAACCAGAGAACCAGCTATTTGCTATTTCCACTCTCAATACTGGTTTAATGTAATAGGAATGATTCGTGAGGACGGCATTTATTATTACTGTAATATTAGTTCACCATTTATATTTGATGGTGAAGCACTAAAGTATATTGATTATGACCTTGATATCAAGGTGTATCCTGATATGACTTTTAACTTATTAGACGAGGATGAATATGAGCGGCATCGCCGCGAGATGAACTATCCGGATGTTATTGATCAGATCCTTAAAAGAAATGTTGAAAAATTAATTCAATGGATAAGACAGCGTCAAGGCCCCTTTGCACCAGATTTTATTGATATTTGGTATGAACGTTACTTAACATATAGACGCTGATCGTGACATTGAGGCTGACCCCTTAGAGTTAGCCTCTTTCGTTTGTTATTTAAACTATGTATGAAAGAGGGACACCCGCTTGAGCAGTATCCGCCGATACCTACAATTTGTTAAACCGTATCGCTTACAAATTATTGGTACGATTATTATTGGTGTAATTAAATTCTCCATACCACTAATTATTCCGATGCTCATTAAATATGTGGTCGATGATATTGTTGGGAATCATGGGCTTACACAGGATGAAAAGATACATAAACTAATGCTTATAATGGGTGTTATGATTGTTGTATTTGTCATCGTTCGCCCACCCATCGAGTATTACCGACAATATTTCGCCCAATGGACATCAAGTAAAATCCTTTATGATATTCGTGACACCATGTATACACATATTCAGAAATTAAGTTTCCGATATTTTTCTAACACTCGGGCTGGTGAAATCATCTCAAGAGTAATTAATGATGTGGAGCAGACGAAAACATTTGTGATCTCCGGATTAATGAATTTATGGCTAGATATTGCCACTATTGTAATTGCTATTATTCTTATGTTTTATATGAACGTACCATTAACCATTGTGTCGGTCTTGCTGTTTCCTCTCTATGCCTTTTCAGTCAGGTATTTTTTTGGGAATCTACGCACGCTCACAAGAACGCGTTCACAAGCTTTGGCCGAGGTCCAAAGCTATCTCCATGAGCGGGTTCAAGGTATGCCGGTAATTAAGAGTTTTGCCATTGAAGAGTATGAACAAAAACAATTCGATAAACAAAATAAAAACTTCCTAGAAAAAGCCCTCCAGCATACAAGCTGGAATGCAAAGTCCTTCTCAGCTGTTAATACCATTACTGATATTGCTCCATTAATTGTTATTGGCTATGCCGCTTATTTAGTCATTCAGGGAGAACTATCACTTGGAACAATGGTTGCGTTTTTTGCCTATATAGACAAGCTTTATAGTCCATTAAGAAGGTTAGTTAACTCTTCCACTACAATCACTCAATCATTTGCCTCAATGGATCGAGTATTTGAATTTTTAGATGAAAAATATGACATTATTGATGATCCAAATGCCCAAGAATGCAACCACGTACAAGGGGATATTTCATTTGAGAATGTTTATTTCTCTTACGACCAAACGGATGAAATGGTTTTAAAAGATATAACCTTACATGTCAAAAAGGGTGAAACAATTGCGTTTGTGGGAATGAGCGGCGGTGGAAAATCAACACTAGTTAGTTTATTTCCACGATTTTACGACGTCACTAAAGGGCGGATTACGCTAGATGGAATAGATATCCGTAATTTTAAAGTGCAAACATTACGGGACAAGATTGGTGTTGTGTTTCAGGATAATATTCTATTCAGTGAATCTGTGAGAGACAATATCCTGTTAGGAAAGCCTGGTGCCTCAGATGAAGAGGTATATCGGGCAGCAAAGGCGGCCAATGCCCATGAGTTTATCTTAAACCTTTCTGATGGCTATAACACAAAGGTGGGGGAACGAGGGGTCAAATTATCTGGGGGTCAAAAACAACGGGTAGCCATTGCTCGAGTATTTCTAAAAAACCCTCCAATATTAATTTTAGATGAGGCTACCTCGGCATTGGATTTAGAAAGTGAGCATTCCATTCAAGAATCATTAGAAGAGTTAGCTAAGGACCGGACCACTTTTATTGTTGCTCACAGGTTATCAACCATTACACATGCTAATCGAATTGTTTTAATTGAACATGGTCAAATTGTCGAAGTAGGGACACATGAAGAATTAATGGCTAAGCAAGGCAATTATTTTAAATTATTTCAGGTCCAACAACTTGAACATAAAGAAACCGAAGCAGAGGTATAATCCGCTTCGGTTTTTTTAAAATTACAAGGAAGTATAAAGTTCGACTTCGAGAATTGCCCAGCTCCAGCGCCTAGCCCCTCGGGTCAAATAACCTTCGGCAATAAAAGTCAAAAAGCGGACTTTTATTGCCGAAGAACATTTGCCTATCGGGGCTGAACAAGGCGCTTGCGCTTTTCTTATTCGCTTTCTTCTTCAATAGATAATTCATTATCATGATATGAATGAAAGCTTGTTATTAATGTGTCAAGATGTTCAACCTGCTCACTATAATCAATAATAGAGGCGATAATTTGCATGGTATGATAAAGATGTGGAGAATCTTTTTCTGCTACTTCTTGCTGATGAACTAAAAACAAATCAAATAATTCCTTTTTGTCTAAACAAATACTACCTTCTACAATGGAAGGTGGGGTAGGTATTTTACCGATGAATCGTAGCATAAGTTGTTCATGGTGATAAATAAGACAATCTAACTGTTCCTGAATTGCTTGTTGAAACTTTTCAGGGAGGTGTAAAAGTTCATTTTCAAATCGATGCAGCCGCTTCAATGTATCAAGTGATTTTTTGGCTGTTAAAATCATTTGCCGGTATATAACAAGCTTTCGAGATTTTTCTAATGTGTTCTTTTTAAAATAACTTCTTTCTTCTTTGTACATGGAATAAAACTGTCCCATTTGTATCAAGTTCTCTTTCAGTTTCTCAATATCTGTCTTAAGAAGATTATGATCGAAGTCGTGTCGGGTGCTTAAGCGAATCCACCTGATTATTTCTTCTGTCGTGGTAGTGATTTTAAAATAAAGCTTGTTTTCGTATTTTGGGGGCATAAATACAAGATTAACTATAAATGCCGAAAATACTCCAATCATAATGGTGGAGAAACGAACTCCAGCAAATTGGATAAAACTCCCACTATGAGTTTCCATTATGGAAATTAACGTGACAAGTGAAAGTCCGATTGTGTTTTCAAGTCTAAGCTTGAGATTTAGAAGAATAACAATAATTGCAGCCAATCCAATAACAATGAAATGATTTCCGAGAAGAAGCACAAAAATAACTGCAAGTAATGCACCAATAATATTTCCTTGAATTTGTTCAATAATGGTTAAATAAGAGCGGTAAATAGTCGGTTGAATCGCAAAAATCGCAGCAATTCCAGCAAATACTGGGGAGGGCGAATGCAGCAACTGACTTAGGTACAGGGATAGAACAATAGCAATTCCCGTTTTTAAGATGCGGGCACCTAACTTCATCCAAATAAATTCCTTTCAAGAAAAAGATTTATACGAGTCTGTTCAGACACATTTTAGTACTATACATGGATTAATGAATATTATCAAGAGATATTATATGAAAAATTTATTCAAATTGTGACGGAAAAATGTAACAAAAAAACGTCCGCTTGCTGGAGCGGACGTTTTTTTATGACCTTTGGATCATTCTGTTGATACAGATGGATCTGCTTGTTCTTTAACAGGCAGAATCTGCACAAAGTGATTTTCCGGGTCTGTTAGAAGACTGCGAAGTTGATTTGCTTCGTCTGCCTGACCATTTTGTTCAAGCAAGTCTGTATATTTTCCTAAAAGCTCATTAATATCTTGTTTTCCTTTTTCATTTAAGTCAGCAACGGATACTTTTGCACCTTTAGCAATACGTCTTTTAATCGCTTCTTTCGTTAAACCTAATTCAGGTTGGTGTCGGATATAGACGACACCTCCGGTCATACCGGCACAAATCCATGGACCAGGATCACCTAAAACTAAACCACGGCCATTGGTCATGTATTCAAAGGCAAACCCTTTGATATTTGCATTTGAGCCAATATTTCCAGCTTCTTTAGCAGGAATTGGCTTCTTCACCGCACCACCAATGATTAGGTCTGCACCAGAGAGACGAATTCCTGCACGGGCATCTGCGTTACCTTGTGCGACAAGTAATCCTTTTTGAGCTCCGTATCCAAATCCTTTTCCGACAGATCCATTATAATATTGGCCATTTTTCCCTTTTGATTTAAGCACGTGAATATTACCACCAAAGGATGTCTTACCGACACCGTCTTGACCTCCGCCATTAACGGTAATTTCGATTCCTTCGCTATTATAGGCACCTAAGCCATTTCCTGGAATGGAACCATTTTTATATTTCAGCTGGACCGGTGGAAGCTGCTTGTAAGAACCATCAAGTCTACCGCGAACACGGTGACAGGACACGCGGCTTCCTAGGACGCGCTGTTCAGATGTTACACTTTCAAACTCTCTTGAAGAATGTAGTTGGTCTACACTTCCATCAAGATACTCTGCACCAACCGCTACTTGCATTTGTACCTCTTCGATAGATTTTGAAGCAGCTGTTTTTGCAAATTGACTAATTTCAAGTGGCTTTAGTAAATAAGAAAGGCTAAGCTGACCTTCACCCTTTACTTGCTCTAATAATTCTGAGCGACCAACAGCATCTTGTAGATTCTTAATACCTAATGATGCGGCAAGATCTTTTAACTCTGTACCAAAGGCTGTAAAGAGATTCATAATTCCTTGAACAGCTAAGTCTAATTGTCTTGGAACGAAACGTCTTAGACCGTGTTCTTTTGCTTGTGCTTCAGACTCGATTTGAGTGGCAATTCCAACGTGACATGTATCTAAATGACAGCCACGGCAAGTCGTACAGCCAATAGAAAGCATAGCTAATGTTCCAAAGCCAACTCGGTTTGCACCAAGGAGCATGATTTTCATTACATCCATAGCACTCTTCATACCGCCATCCGCCCAAATTTCAACTTTATGACGAAGCCCGCTCTCAAGCAACGCATTGTGTGCTGCTTTTACACCAATTTCTACTGGTAAGCCTACATGTTGAAGCGCATGAATTCTTGCTGCCCCTGTACCGCCATCAAAGCCGCTTAGGGTGATAATATCTGCTCCTGCTTTTGCAATCCCAACAGCGATGGTGCCGATATTTGGAACAACTGGTACTTTGACAGCAATTTTTGCTTGGTCATTTGCTGTTTTTAATTCAAGAATCATTTGTGCTAAATCTTCAATTGAATAAATATCATGGTTATTTGATGGAGAAATCAAGTCTGAACCAAGTGTCGCATTACGAGCTTCTGCTACTTTTGCAGTAACCTTTGAACCAGGTAAATGCCCACCTTCTCCAGGCTTAGCTCCTTGACCAATTTTGATTTCTAAGAGATTAGAAGAGTTTAGAAGCTCTGCATTTACTCCAAATCTTCCAGAAGCAACTTGTTGTCCTCTTGTTTTAGGATATTTACCAAGCATATCCTTGATTTCTCCACCCTCACCATTTAGGCTGACCATGTTTAAACGGTCTGCACCTTCAGCATAGGCTCTAAATGCTGTTTCGTTCTGTGATCCAAACGACATCGAAGAAATAATAAACGGTAAATCATGGTCGCCAACACGAAGGTCGACTTCTGTTGGTGCCACTGTTTTCGCACCGTTCTTCAGCTGAACTAAATGGCGAATAGTAGTTGGATTTTCTGTTTCCTGCTCGGAAATTTTATCTCTATATACACTATAGTCACCTGTTGCTGCTACTTCCCCAATCGCTTTCCAAATACGAGGGAATAGGTGGAATGTCTTTCCGACTCTTTCTTTTTCATTTTGGTAATCTTCTGCTCTTGAAAAAGCATCTTGCTTCATTGCTTCAAAATCAGTTTCAATTTCCTTAGAGCCAAAGAAGTTGACGATATTTAATACATTGGCGATAGATTCATGTAAGCCAATGCTAGAGAACAGTCTTCCATACCCACGAAGCTCGTGAATCCCAATCGTCGAAATGACTTTTTCTAAGCCCTTTGTTAATGCACCGTAGAGATTAACTAGCGGTTTAGTAGATTCATCAAGAATGGTTAAGAACATGTAATACGGGCTAATTAAATCTGCTCCCAAACCAAACACTGTAATAATATCATGAAGGGAGCGAATGGCTGCAGAACGAACCAATAAAGAACTATTTCTTCTTAACTCCGCCTTTACAAGCGCCTGGTCGATAGCTGAAGTCACTAAATGTGGATCAATCCAGTAATAGTCTTCTTGGTGTGCTTTTGCATCGTCCAAGACAAGAAGCGTTTTTCCAGACTCAACAGCCTTAACCGCTTCATTAGCAAGTCGGATAAGTGCTTGATCAACTGTTTCTTCTTTTTTAAAGGTTGTGGAGATATAGGCAGCTAATTTTTGTTCCTGGAAATGCTGAACCAGTTGATCAAAGCTTGGCTGGCCTAAAGACTCTGCACAGGTAAATCCAGCCTTTCCTTCGACGAGAAGGGGAGTGGCTAATTCTATGACAGTCTCTGTACTTTCATGTGTAAATAAAGTCGGACGTTTTCCAATGATTACACGTGTAGAAAAATGTTCTGTTTCCCTGTCACGGTCAATCGCTGGGTTTGTTACGACTGCCACACTTTCTTTAATATAATCGGCAATATTTACTCTCTCAGGATTAAGGGCAGCAAGTGGAGCATCATGACCTAGGGAACGAATAGGCTCTACGCCTTTTTCAGCCATTTGCTCGATCAGTTGAATGTGATCACGTTCCCAACCAAAAGCCTTATATTGTCCGTTATGGATTTTGTCTGGATAACTCATTGTTACCGTTTTATTTAAAACGGGTGGCTGTAAGCGTAGTCTAGACTCTCTAAGATTTAACCGGTTTGAATAGCGGTTAAACACTTCAGTTTGGAAGCGATTCTGTTCATATACATCTAATTTGGCGCCATTCCATTTAAAACCAACCTTTTCACCCGGTGCCAAAGGCTTTGGCTCATTTACATATTCACTGGAAGGAATAATTCCAGGCTCTGAGGAGAATAGGTATGAGCTTTCTGTTTCAAGCATCCAAAGTGGGCGAAGCCCCAGGGCATCTACGCTAAACACGGCTTCATCAGCATAACGGGAAATAATACCTGCCGGGCCTTGTGCAAAGTGTCCCCATGCCTCTCTTAAATAAGTATATAAATCTTGTAGTTCATTTGAATACGCCTTTATTTCATTGATGATTGGAGGGAATAAAAGATCGATTGCTTCGAATAAGGAATAGCCCTGACGGCAAATTAATGTTTCCATTGTTCGACTTAGATCTTGTGAGTCACTTCCGTCTTTTACAAGTGGAACACCAATCATTTTTGCCTCATCACGAAGTTTAGCGATCGTGTTGATTTCTCCATTATGACCAAGCACACTAAAAGGCTGTACTCGGAAAAAGCTAGATAACGTATTAGTAGAATATCGATTATGTCCAAGAGTCATCGTTGATGCAACGAGTGGATGCGCTAAATCATGGTAGTAGCGAGGGAGGATATCTCCTGCACCCATTACTTTATAGACGACATGATTTTGACTTAAAGATGCTACATGAACCTCGTCATTCGTTTCAAAATCAATTAGTGTTTCGAAAAGAGCTTTCGTTAATTCCTGCCCTTTTTTATTAGATACACAGGCAAACTGCCAAAACACAGGATTTTCTTGAATGGCAATAGGCCCAAGTGCAGAAGGGTCCGTTACTTCATCTGACTCATAAACTAACTTAAACTCATATTTAGCGAGCTTAGTAAGTAATTCCTGTTTAGTAGATTCCCAGTTAACCTTCTGGCTAACGAAAACATGGCCAACTGCGAATTCCTCTTTCTCAACAATCGACGGATCAATACCTGCTTGGGATAATTTTTCTTTCCATAGATTGATAGGAATATCAGTATGGATTCCAACCCCGTCACCTTCACCGTTAATAAAGCCGGCGCGGTGATTCATCGTAACAAGGGCTTCAATACAATCGAAAATATTCTTCTTTGTTGGTTGTTTTGATTTTTCAAGACAAGCAACAATACCACAGGCATCATGTTCTTGTTTATGGAATTCTTTAAAAAGGGAAGGGCTCCATTTTTGTGTCATTTTATAGGGCTTAGCGGGTTGCCCGCTGAAGCCTAGTCACCTCCTATGAAACTTTAAATTAGAGAATATTTTATTATTCGTAGTTTGTAATCGATTTGATACTTTAACGGGGTGTTTGGTTAAAGGATTTAAAATAATAATAATCTTATAGTATCATATGAATTTTCAGAAATCAAATAAATATACAAAACTTTGGATACAAAAATAGCGTTAAATGGGGATTGGATAAATGACGAATATATTAGTGTAAACGTTTTCATTTGCTTTTGAAAAATAAAAGGGAGTGATCCTCACTCCCTTTTGTGCATAAAATGTGTATATTTATTCGTTGTTTAGTTGAGAAAATGCATTTCTTACTGCATGTAAAGTAGCTTCTACGTCTTCTTCTGTATGAGCGATGGTTAGGAACCATGCTTCATATTTAGATGGTGCTAAGTTAATTCCTTGATGAAGCATGAGTTTGAAAAACTTAGCAAACATTTCTCCGTCGGTATTCTCCGCTTGTTCATAATTTACTATTGTTTCATTTGTGAAATAAACGGTAAATGCTCCTTTAAGTCTGTTAATCGTAATTTGAATATTAAACTCTTTCGCTGCTTCTAAAATTCCTTCCTCGAGCATAGCACCAAGTCGGTCCAAATATTCGTAAACCCCTTCTTGCTTTAGAACTTCTAGGCAGGCAATTCCTGAAAGAACGGATGCTGGATTACCGGCCATGGTTCCTGCTTGATAGGCTGGTCCTAGTGGAGCAACCTTTTCCATTATTTCCTGCCGTCCGCCATAGGCACCGATTGGCAGGCCTCCACCGATAATTTTTCCAAGCGCTGTTAAATCCGGCTTAATCCCTAATAAGTCCTGGGCACCACCGTACATAAAACGGAAGGCAGTAATGACTTCATCGTAAATAACCAGTGCGCCTGCTGCGTGTGTAAGATCGTTCACTTGTTGAAGGAAGCCAGGCTTTGGTTCAACAATGCCGAAATTCCCGACAATTGGTTCCACTAATACCGCTGCAATTTGATCTCCCCATTTTTGTAAAGCTTCTTTAAAGGGTTCGATATCATTAAATGGTACCGTGATCACTTCTTTTGCAATGCTTTTTGGTACTCCCGCAGAATCTGGGGTGCCTAGAGTAGAAGGACCTGATCCAGCAGCAACGAGCACAAGATCGGAATGGCCGTGGTAGCAACCCGCAAACTTAATGATTTTATCTCTCCCTGTGTAAGCCCGAGCAACACGGATTGTAGTCATGACCGCTTCTGTTCCTGAGTTAACGAAACGTACCTTATCTAGAGCAGGCATCGCTTCCTTAATCATTTTAGCGAATTTTACTTCGTGTGGAGTTGGTGTTCCGTAAAGTACACCACTTTCTGCAGCACGTGTAATGGCTTTTGTGATATGTGGATGAGCATGACCAGTAATAATTGGTCCATATGCTGCAAGATAATCAATGTATTGATTCCCGTCAACATCCCAAAAATATGCGCCTTGTGCACGTTCCATTACTACCGGTGCGCCGCCGCCAACTGCCTTGTATGAACGGGATGGACTGTTTACACCACCAACAATGTGCTGAATCGCTTCGTTATGTATTGTTTCAGAATTTGTAAATTGCACTATTTTTCCTCCTTCAATTGTATCTACCCTATTTTATCACTTTTTTATTAGTCTTTTATCTATTTCAACTTTTAGAAAATTTCGCCAGCATAACTAAGAAGGTATAAAATTTGACTTCGAGAATTGTCCAGCTCCAGCGCCTAGCCCCTCGGGTCAAATAACCTTCGGCAATAAAAGTCAAAAAGCAACTTTTCTTGCCGAAAAACATTTGCCTGTCGGGGCTGCCCAAGGCGCTTGCGCTTTTCTTAGTGCAGGTTAGTTGTTTTAACCACTTGATTTGGCTAAACTAATGTTTTGGGAATGCTATATAGGAACATGCTTTGGGAGGTACTGGATGAAGAATATTATAGAAGTACAAAACTTAAGGAAAGAATTTAAATCTTATTCAAGTAGAAGTGGTCTAAAGGGTGCGTTTAGGGATTTGTTCACTAGAAATTATAAAGTGGTTCCTGCCGTTAATGATATCAACTTTTCAGTGAAGCAAGGGGAGATGGTTGGCTACATTGGAGAAAATGGGGCGGGGAAATCTACCACCATTAAAATGCTGACAGGCATATTAACACCTACGTCTGGTGACATCATTGTCAATGGGATGAATCCTCATCGAGAAAGAGAAAAATTTGTCCAAACCATTGGGGTTGTTTTCGGACAACGATCGCAATTGTGGTGGGATATTGCCGTGCAGGAATCGTTCCGTCTTTTGAAAAAGGTATATAAAGTATCAGATGAACAATACGA
Source organism: Neobacillus sp. PS2-9 (assembly GCF_030915525.1). Lineage (NCBI taxonomy): Bacteria > Bacillati > Bacillota > Bacilli > Caryophanales > Bacillaceae > Neobacillus > Neobacillus sp. PS2-9. Next base: position 4,180,254 of record NZ_CP133269.1, on the reverse strand, counting down.
TGATCACATGAATCATGTTATAAAAACCTTGGACATTGAACCACTCTTAGATAAACCGGTTCGTAAATTATCCCTTGGACAACGGATGCGTTGTGAACTTGCGGCCGCACTCATTCACAATCCCCCATTATTATTTTTGGATGAACCGACCATTGGTTTAGATGTGCTAGTAAAATTAAGAATCCGTGAATTTTTAAAAGAAATAAATGAGAAATATAATACAACGATTCTGTTAACAACACATGATTTATCAGATATCGAGGCATTATGTGAGCGCGTCATTATGCTTGATGAAGGAAAAGTGATTTATGATGGTGCCCTTAAGAACCTTCAGGAAAAATGGGGCGAGGGGAAGGAACTGCGTTTTCAATTTCTTGAAAAAGTAGACTTAGCTGCTGTTAGAAATCTGACAAAGAGCTTGCCTGTTAAGTGGGAATTGGATGAAAAGGACCATGTTTTTATTGCGGTTGTAGAGGAGAACGACGAACTAATCTCTCAGGTTATTGCTATGGTGGTAGCTGGATTTAAAATAAAGGACATTAAAATTAACGAGACGTCCACAGAAGAGATTATTCGAAATATATATGAGAAGGGTGCTGTGTAAGTGGATAAGTACTTAGAAATGATCAGAATCCGCTTTTTAATGATGCTCGCTTACCGGACTAATTATTACACGGGGATTCTAATTTATAGTATCAACATTGGAGCCTATTACTTCCTATGGAATGCGATTTATGGGTCAAAGGAACAAATTGTTGGCCTTTCCGTTATGCAAATGACCACCTATGTCGCTGTTTCCTGGATGGCACGTGCGTTTTATTTTAATAATCTGGACCGTGAAATGGCGTTAGAAATAATGGAAGGAAAAGTAGCAATCGAGTTAATCCGCCCCTACAATTATCTGACGATGAAAACAATGCAAGGACTTGGAGAAGGGATCTTTAGGTTATTCTTCTTTTCAGCACCTGGTATGATCATTGTTTATTTCATTTTCCCTATTCATTTTACTTGGGAACCTAGTGTGTGGGGATTGTTTGGTGTATCCATTTTATTAAGCTTTTTTATCAATACAGAGTTGAATTTATTAACAGGGATAACCACTTTCTTCTTATATAATAACTCTGGTCTGATTCGAGCGAAACGAGTGGTTATTGATTTGTTCTCAGGACTTCTTTTGCCCATTAGTTTCTTTCCGGGCTGGGCTCAAGAAATTATGAAATTTCTTCCCTTTCAAGGGATCAGCTACTTTCCAAGTATGATTTTGACAAAAGGTTTCTCACACCAGCAAGCAATCGATGCGATTATGCAGCAATTTGTTTGGGTTATTGTATTAATCGTGCCTATTCAAATTCTGTGGTACTTGGCGAGGAAACAGTTGATTATTCAGGGGGGATAAGGGTTGTTTTATTTATCTATGTTTTTTCAATACACATCACAGTACATAAAAACTAGATTTCAATATCGGGCAGATTTATTTGTAGAGTTCTTTTCAGATTTACTGTCCCAGGCGATTAATCTTGTTTTTATATTAGTAGTTTTTGGTCATACGAGTTTACTTAATGGTTGGAGCAGAGATGAAATTATCTTTATTTATGGTTTTTTTCTAGTACCTTCTGCCGTGTTCTCTGCCTTTTTTAATATATGGGATTTTAACGAACGATATATTGTAAAGGGGGAGCTTGACCGAATACTCACAAGACCCATTCATAGTCTCTTTCAGATTATTCTAGAGCGAATTGAACTGGAGTCCCTATTAGGAGCCGTAACGGGACTTGCTGTCATGTTCTACGCCGGAAGTCGATTAGGCCTTGAATTGCATTGGTATGACCCGTTTTTATTTGTCATTTTTGTTATTGGCGGTGCACTCGTCTATGGCGGGGTTTTCATCATGATTGCTTGCATTAGTTTTTGGGCGGATGCAAGAACCTCCCTTATGCCGATGATGTACAATATTAGCAGTTATGGAAGATATCCAGTTAACATCTATAATAAGTTAATTCGCTTTGTATTAACCTGGGTCATCCCGTTTGCTTTTGTTGGTGTGTATCCTGCTGCCTTTTTTCTTGGGAAAAAGGAATGGCTTTGGTACTCCTTTTTAACGCCAGTCATTGGTGTCGTCTTTTTTATACTTTCAATCCTTCTCTGGAATCAGGGGGTAAAGAAGTATAGGGGAGCTGGGAATTAAAGAATTTATGCAAAATCAGGCTTTTGCCTGGTTTTTTGCTATTTTATTGACCAAGCCCGCATAGGAATAGAATAACTCTCATGGATTGTAGGGGTGGTCAAACATGTTTTATTTCTTACTTCCGATTGTCATCTTTTGTATCTTTATGAGTTTGCGAACATTATTCATCCCTAATACTCTAAGGGGGAAGTTTGCATCTGTGCAAAACTTCCTTTATCTAGGCTCGGTCTACTTAACCGTTATTATAGGATTTGGACTGATTTATCTATTGTTTTACTTAATTGGTTTGCCATTACTAAAAGAAGTAAATCAAGATTCTCAAAATAATATCTTTGAGACCAGTTTTTATTTTAGTGCGATGACCCTTTTTTCTGTTGGAAATGGGGATGTCCTCCCTAATGGAGTAGGGAGAATTATTGCTGTAATCGAAGCATTAATTGGGTATACGCTTCCGGCTGCATTTGTCGCAAAAGTGATGTTAGATAGGGAAAAGTAATTCGCATCGGTGAATTATTTGTATTATCAGGAAAGATTCGTTACGCTATAGATAAGGAATATTTTACAATTGGAGTGATTAGAATGACAGTTGAAACGGGCAAAAAAGCCCCTGAATTTGAGCTGGAAGCTAGCAATGGTGAGGTAGTTAAACTTTCAGATTTTCGCGGAAAAAATGTTGTCCTTTATTTTTATCCTAAAGATATGACCCCTGGGTGTACAACAGAAGCATGTGATTTTCGAGATCAAACCGAAAAGTTTAATGAATTAGATGCTGTAATCTTGGGAGTGAGTCCAGATCCAACTTCTCGTCATCAAAAGTTTATTGAAAAATACGGATTGCCATTTCTCCTTTTAGCTGATATCGATCATCAAGTTGCTGAAGCATACGATGTATGGAAATTAAAGAAAAATTTCGGCAAGGAGTATATGGGGATTGAAAGATCTACCTTTATAATCAATAAGGATGGTCAACTCGTTAAAGAATGGCGAAAGGTTCAAGTGAAAGGTCATGTAGAAGAAGCGTTAACTTACATACGTGAACACCTTAGCTAATGAAAGCTTTCTAGCCTATTTTCTTTAGAAGAGGCTTTTGTCCAATGCAAGAAGGGTGATTTTGAATATCATTTTATTAGGGCATACCTCCTCAGATAAATTTTGGGTCCATAGTGACCCTTTTTTTTATGTCTAAAAAACGATACTATCATAATGTCTGATATCATGGGAATATATGTGTATAAAACTGAAGCTAACATTATCAATACATAGGGGAGGAAAAGAGTATGAAGATCTATACAAAAACAGGTGATAAAGGGACAACATCTCTTATTTATGGTCAACGGGTATCGAAGAATGATGTGAGGGTTGAAGCGTACGGAACATGTGATGAAACAAATTCAATGATTGGTCTGGCCCTTAGTCATTTAAGAAATGAAAATTTTCAAGAGAAAGAAATAATAGAAAATGTATATCATAAAATACAAACAAATCTTTTTCATGTGGGGGCTGAGCTGGCAACTCCGAAAGGTAAAGAAGTTAAATGGTCACTCACTTCTCTTGATGTGGAGGAAATGGAAAAGCAGATTGATGAATGGAATAGCTCGTTATCCGAATTAACCAATTTTATCCTGCCGGGAGGCCATCCTGCAGCAGCGGCTTTTCATGTAGCCCGGACAATGGCAAGGAGGGCTGAAAGGTGTGCGGTTTCGTTAGGTGAGGAAGTAAATCCGCTTGTATTAGCCTATTTAAACCGACTTTCAGACTTATTATTTATTACCGCTCGGTATGTAAATAACCGGTTAGGGGCAGCGGAACAAACCTTGCATGAAAAAAGTAAATAATCATTGGGGTTTGTGAGGTTGCAATATTGACAAAAGTATAAATATGTTAGTAAAATTAATTATAACAATTATAATCTAAGAATATTTTTGGAAAAGAGGTGCATGGCGATGAATCAGTTAAAAGAAGCGTTGGATACCTTAAAGGAAACTGGGGTACGGATTACTCCACAACGTCATGCGATACTTGAATATTTAATAAGCTCGATGTCACATCCTACTGCTGATGATATTTATAAAGCATTAGAAGGAAAATTCCCTAACATGAGTGTGGCAACAGTTTACAATAATTTACGAGTATTTCGTGAAGTCGGTCTTGTTAAGGAATTAACCTATGGTGATGCATCAAGTCGTTTTGACTTTGTTACGTCTCATCACTATCATGTAATTTGTGAGCAATGCGGGAAAATAGTTGATTTCCATTACCCGGGACTTGATGAAGTAGAGCATCTTGCCTCACATGTAACAGGATTTAAAGTGGAGAACCACCGAATGGAAATTTACGGCTCTTGTCCTGAATGCGCAAGTAAAGAAGTCCATTAACTTTAGATTACGGGCTCTTTTTTACAATAAAAAAGAGGGTGCCTGAACCTTTACGGCTTGTAAGCTGTTAGGTCTCAGTCATCCTCTATTTATTTTTATTGCTTTTTATTATAGGTCTCATCGAACTCTTCGCCTTCAAGTTTAGAATCAAGGGTTAAAGGTTCTCGACAATACATACACATATCCACTCTGCCTAGCATTTTCGTATGTTTCCCGCAGCTAGGGCATTTAACCTGGATGGATTTTGTTGATAACATCCCAATCCAAAAATAAACGACAGTGCTTGCGATAATAAAAATTAGTCCTAAAAGCATAAAGATGGTCATAATAACAGGTGAGGTACGAAAATAAATACCTCCATACATAACAATAAAGCCAATAAAAATTAATGATAGTGCAAAGCTGCGAATTTTATTTATTTTACTCGAATATTTTGCCATGATACTCCCTCCTAGAGAAACTATATCATATTTATCTATGGAGAAAAAAGGATACGCAGAAGAATGTCGAAATTTGTCTTTGAAGAAAGAAGGAAATCTGTTTTCACTGTCGAAGCTATATATACCCGAAAAAATTGGAGGAATGATGAATGGAAGACATCCTTCGGCCTATTTACCAAGAAAGGGCGAGCCAATCAAATACCCTTGGAGTTTTGTTGATTGAAAAAAAACAAAAATTAAGTCATATTACTGATTCCTTTGATGTCATATTACTAGTGGTTGTTAAAGAGGCAGAACGGCCTGTCTTTATAAAGCATTATACGTATGACAATAAAAAGGCAGCGATGCACATCATTACAGAAGAGCAACTGCAGGAATGGCTCTTACTAGGTACTAATCGGAAAATTTTTGAATGGCTTCATGATGCGAAAATTCTCTTTGATCGTAATGAATATGTAGCCAATCTAAAGACAGAACTACGAGAGTTCCCTTTTAATGGACGGAAAATTAAGATGGGATTAGAGTTTGCCAAATTAATCCGCCGCTATGTTGATGGGAAAGCGTTATTTGAAAGTAAACAGTTTTTGGATGCGTATAATCATGTGGTTCACTCCTTGCATCATCTAGCGAGGTTAGCTGTAATAGAAAATGGTCTACATCCAGAATTGACTGTGTGGCACCAAGTGAAACAAATTGAACCTGAAATTTATAAATTATATGAAGAACTGGTTAACAGTGAAGAAACACTAGAGAAACGATTAGAGCTTTTATTCTTGGCAAGCGAATTTATGATTCATTCAAGAACCTCGATTTGTAGTGTTCATTTATTAGAGGTACTTAGCAGTAAGGAACATTGGTTATTTAATGAGATAATGAACGAAAAAGAATTAATACCTTATTCTGTGGATTTAGTGGTCATGCTTGAGTATTTAATTGAGAAACATTTAATAGATATCGTTAATATTGAAACCAAGGGTCATGGGGTTTATCACCGTTGTTATCAGGTGGCGAAAAAATTATCGTGAAAAAACATTAATTCCTATTGACCTTTTATTTATTACTTGGTATATTAATAACCGTCGCTGCGAAACGATTAATTAAAGCTTTCGCCGGTGACGGTTTTTCTTTTAAAAAGATGTTGACATCGTAAATAACTTTATGTTATATTGATAAAGTCGCTTACGAGCGATATCGAAGATTGTTCTTTGAAAACTAAACAAACATAAACGTCAACAAACAAAAAATTATTAGTTTCTTATGAAACTAAGCCAACGTAACAAAATGAGCTAATCAACTTTCTTGGAGAGTTTGATCCTGGCTCAGGACGAACGCTGGCGGCGTGCCTAATACATGCAAGTCGAGCGAATCAATAGGAGCTTGCTCCTGTTGGTTAGCGGCGGACGGGTGAGTAACACGTGGGCAACCTGCCTATAAGACTGGGATAACTTCGGGAAACCGGAGCTAATACCGGATAATCCTTTTCCTTACATGAGGAAAAGCTGAAAGACGGTTTCGGCTGTCACTTATAGATGGGCCCGCGGCGCATTAGCTAGTTGGTGAGGTAACGGCTCACCAAGGCGACGATGCGTAGCCGACCTGAGAGGGTGATCGGCCACACTGGGACTGAGACACGGCCCAGACTCCTACGGGAGGCAGCAGTAGGGAATCTTCCACAATGGACGAAAGTCTGATGGAGCAACGCCGCGTGAGCGATGAAGGCCTTCGGGTCGTAAAGCTCTGTTGTTAGGGAAGAACTAGTACCGGAGTAACTGCCGGTACCTTGACGGTACCTAACCAGAAAGCCACGGCTAACTACGTGCCAGCAGCCGCGGTAATACGTAGGTGGCAAGCGTTGTCCGGAATTATTGGGCGTAAAGCGCGCGCAGGCGGTCCTTTAAGTCTGATGTGAAAGCCCACGGCTCAACCGTGGAGGGTCATTGGAAACTGGGGACTTGAGTGCAGAAGAGGAAAGCGGAATTCCACGTGTAGCGGTGAAATGCGTAGAGATGTGGAGGAACACCAGTGGCGAAGGCGGCTTTCTGGTCTGTAACTGACGCTGAGGCGCGAAAGCGTGGGGAGCAAACAGGATTAGATACCCTGGTAGTCCACGCCGTAAACGATGAGTGCTAAGTGTTAGGGGGTTTCCGCCCCTTAGTGCTGCAGCTAACGCATTAAGCACTCCGCCTGGGGAGTACGGCCGCAAGGCTGAAACTCAAAGGAATTGACGGGGCCCGCACAAGCGGTGGAGCATGTGGTTTAATTCGAAGCAACGCGAAGAACCTTACCAGGTCTTGACATCCTCTGACACTCCTAGAGATAGGACGTTCCCCTTCGGGGGACAGAGTGACAGGTGGTGCATGGTTGTCGTCAGCTCGTGTCGTGAGATGTTGGGTTAAGTCCCGCAACGAGCGCAACCCTTGATCTTAGTTGCCAGCATTCAGTTGGGCACTCTAAGGTGACTGCCGGTGACAAACCGGAGGAAGGTGGGGATGACGTCAAATCATCATGCCCCTTATGACCTGGGCTACACACGTGCTACAATGGATGGTACAAAGGGCTGCAAGACCGCGAGGTTTAGCCAATCCCATAAAACCATTCTCAGTTCGGATTGTAGGCTGCAACTCGCCTACATGAAGCCGGAATCGCTAGTAATCGCGGATCAGCATGCCGCGGTGAATACGTTCCCGGGCCTTGTACACACCGCCCGTCACACCACGAGAGTTTGTAACACCCGAAGTCGGTGGGGTAACCGTA